>JBBSOB010000064.1:0-18315 GCA_038260205.1 Phormidesmidales cyanobacterium | reverse complement strand
GCTTTATATCCAAAGCAGCAACGGCTGGGTTAAAAAAGTTGAGATTCTGGAAGTGGGCGACAACATGCTGACCTTTCGCTACGAGTCAGAGTCCGATACGGAACACAAAGTTTGGGAAAAAACGACTCGAATCGACAATGTTTCTGAGATTGAAGTTCGCCTGGTGGTTGTGCCCAAAACGAACACGCCCCAGCTAGCCGACATTCGCGGACAGCTTTCTAGATTGCTGCAAAAAGATACGACCCCGGAGTTTGACGAGCATCGCTAGTTGGATAGGCGGGCAGACGGATAAACCGATAAACCGATAAACAGGCAGATAGGCAAAGATAGGTAGCGAGACAGGTAACATTCAAAAGCAGGTTTCTTATGTAAGGAAGCCTGCTTTTTTGTTTTTGATAGATGACTGGAAACATGAGAAAACGCGGACTCTTCTTTTTTGGCCTTGCAGCTATTATTCTCTCGCTCGTTATTTGGGGGCAGTCTATTCCTCAAATGCTCGCTGGCTTCAATCCAGTTGTCTCCATCGAACTTCCCGAAGAATCTGCATCCTCGAATCTGGATCTGACGGTCAATGAGGAGCAGCTTTTAAGCCATGTTTTGGCGATCGCGCAACCTCGCTCTAGTCCTGAGCAAAAAGCCACTGCTCGTCAGTACATTACCGATCAGCTAGCAAGCTATGGCGTCACGACCATTAATCAATCTTATGGTTTGGCAGAAACCGGCAGTGCGCTTGAAGGCGCTAATTTGATTGCGGAAATTCCAGGTAGCGATGCCGCCGCCGGGGCCATCGTTTTGGGAGCGCATTATGACACCATTGCGGATTCAGCCGGGGCTGATGATAATGGCAGCGCGATCGCCGTCCTGATAGAAGCCGCTCGAATTTTTTCAGTCGGGCCGAGTTCTGCAACCTTGAAACTGGTTTTTTTTGACCAGGAAGAGCAGCAAACAGACGGCAGCGGCCTTCTGGGCAGCTTAGCCTATGCAAAATCAGCCAATGTTAAAGATGTGAGAGGCGCGGTCATTCTAGATATGGTGGGCTATGCTTGCCGGGACGAGGGGTGCCAAAGCTATCCGACCCGGCTACCAGTTCAAACCCTGCCACAAACCGGAGATTTTTTGGCCGTGCTAGGACTGAGCACCCATACTGATTTGATAGGAGCCTTTGTGCTTTCAGCTCAGAAGCACTGGCCGCTCGTGCTGAGTCTTCCTATTCCACAGCAGACAATCAATCTTTTTCCGGACTTACTTCGCAGCGATCATGCGCCCTTTTGGGACAAAGACATTCCGGCTGTTTTTGTGACCGATACCGCCAACTTTCGCAATCCTAACTACCACACGCCACAAGATCTTCCGGCTACATTAGACGCTTCGTTTCTAGCGGGCAGCGCTCAGCATATTGTGAATGCGATCGCCACTTTGCTCAATCAACTGCCCCCACCGCCATCCTAGTGGCTACGCCGCCTGACGCTCTTTGGCCAGATATTCAAATACGCTTTTGTCTCCAATATCGGGGGGGATCGGCTGAATGACTTTACGCAGCGCAAACACCGCGAACAGCCCCGCCCAGGCCACTAGCAGACCACTCTCAATCGATGGTGACAAAACACCGGCCATATGTCCCAACAATAAGCCGGGCACCAGAAAAACCAAAAACTTCGTCTCTAGCCGGTTAAAGCAAAACGCTTCCTTGAAGAAAATGCCTGTGAGCGCGGCAAACGTAAAACCTATGCCAAAAATCGTTAGCGGCTGCTGGTAAGCCGTCAGCGCTAGCGGCGTGGCGTATGTAAAGGCAATGACCAAGCTGGCCAATCCGCCAATCGCCCAAAAAGCCTGTAGCGTCTGATGTAGCGGCTTCACGTAAATATGAATTTTGAACAGGCTTAGCCCCAGTCCTAGCCACAGCAGTCCGTAGCAGATGGTTGCAACTTGAGCCGCCATTTCGGAGAAAAAGAATAGACAAAATACCGCTAGCCCAACGCTAATCGCCGCGATCGCCAATCCCGCCCGGTAGAGCACAACCTCCTGGCGATCGCTTTGATCAATCGTAAAAGTGCCAAACTGCCCCTCGTATATCTCAGTCATTTTCGTAGCATCCGTATGAGACGTCATTATCAATGTCCGTATGGCCCCAGCTTAGCGCACCGCAAAACAACCGCTGTGAAAACCAAAACCTGATAAAGAAAAGCGTTATTTTTACGCTATTTTTGCATTTATGAACGGATCAACTCTCTTGCGATGGTTAGGAGAGTTGATAGCCAGGAGAACCTATAGCCTAGGAGAACCTATCGCTAGAAGACTCCTATAACCATGAAAGCTGGCCCTTGTCTGCATTTAGCTCCACAGATAATCCTACTGGCAGTGCGGCATTGTCTCCATCGTGGCCAAAGGGCAGCTCGGATACAATCGGAATTTTTAAATCGCTAAGGCGATCGCACATTACTTCAGCAATGCTAAGCGTAGAGCCAGCCTTAATTGCAGCACCTTCAACAGGCCAGCCGCTAAAGCGACCTAACGCAATCCCTTTAATTTGCGAGAGCTTACCCATGGCTCGCCACTGAGTCAGCATTCGATCTAGCCGGTAAGGCGCTTCGCCCACATCTTCAAAGGCCAGAATTACGTCGGTCAAATCTGGTTCGGCGGCAGTTCCTAGCAAATGAGTCGCCACGCACAAATTTCCGGGTAGCAGTCGTCCGCTGGCAACCCCCCCGCAGCCCGCCACCATTGGCCCCCACCCTCGACCCAAAAGCGGCTTAATCTGATGTCGCTCCACCCAGTCAAACAAGCGCGTCACCGACCAATCGGGTTCGTCTGCTAGCGTAGTGAGCACTGGCCCGTGTAAGCCAGAGACTCCCACCCGGCTCAGGCTCCAGAGCAAACTGGTAATATCCGAAAAGCCAATCAGCCACTTATTCGAGTTTGCAGGCCACTGCCAGCCCTCTAATAATCGAGTTCCCCCATAGCCGCCTCGAACGCAGAGAATTCCTTTGCAGTCATCGTCCTTTAGCGCTGCCATTAACTGCTGTCGTCGCCCGCTGTCGCTGCCCGCCAGATAGCCCCAGCGGTCGTCGTAGCCCTTCATGAGCTGAACTCGATAGCCGCGATCGCGCCATACAGCCAGTCCCGCCTCAAATCTTTCGGTTTCCTGTAGGCCGCCGCTTGGTGCGATCGCCCAGAGCAAATCGCCAGGCGCTAAGCAAGGTGGAATTTGGCAAACAGATATAGAAGACATCGGTGTAGAAGACATCGGGGTTCTAGAAAAAACAGAATAGTTAGCCGTTGTCTAAATTAGCCTGCATCAGCGCTCTGAGCTGTTTGGCTAAGAGATCTACGGTGCCCGCGCGATCGCTCTTATAGTCTGCCAAATAATCCTTCAGATTAATCGGGTCGCCAATGTGAAAGCAAGCGCGCCGCGCCGCTTTGGGCTGAGCATGTTCAATATGAAAAATCTCCCGCTCCAAACGAGTGAGCGTATCTAAAAACCGCTCGGGAGTTGGCGATTCGGCCACATAGCCGTCGTAAATTGCGTCAAAATTGAGCAGACGAACCGTATCCCAATACAGGCTATCCCAGTGATCGCTTCTCGCATCAGCAGATTTAGCCTTCTCTACAGGCGCAATATCTTCGAGCAGCGCCTGGACTTTATAGACGCGCTCGCGAATCGGCAGGTTTAGATTTGGCTCTATATTCAAAGCCGCCTCACACCTGTCGATAAAGGCTTTTCTCAGCCGCTCAATTCGCGCATTCCAGTCTAGCTGAGGCATATGGGTCAAATCCGCCTCATTCTCAACTTGCAAAATGACCTGGTGCGCTATTCGTCGTAGCCTTTGATAGTCACTCATGGCGTCGCCAGCGGTCTGAGGGTCTGATCCGGCCATCAACGCAGCGTCAGACAATTGCAAATGGGCCTCTAGTCGAGCCAGCGTCTGGTCAATTACGCGCTGCATCGGCTGCACATAACGGTACTTAAGGCTAAGCGGCACCACATAAAAATCGGGAATCGCATCTGGCGTTTTCTTCGCTAACTGGGCCAGCACCGACATCGGTAGCTGAATCGCCCCCGGACGAAACGGCATAATCGTATCGTTTTGGTAGGAGCATCCCCCTTCAGGAAAAATGACGAGGCGGCACTGAGGCTCTTTAAGCAGCGATAGGGTTTGGCTAATACTGGTGCGATCGCCCACCCCGCGCCGAATAGAATAGCAACCCAACCGCTGAATAAACCAACCCATCAAACCCTTAAAGGACTCACGAGCCACAACGTAATGCAAAAGCAGCCCGAGCCGAGCCGAAAGCACAAATAAACTAATGCCATCTTCCAAGGTGGGGTGATTGCACACAAAGACCAAGCGCGAATCATCTATCTGACGAACCTTGCCGATATCCGTCTCCGACACCGATATCCGAAATTGGTACAGCACCCGTGCCAGCGGATAGGAAATACTCTGCACCAGCCGAGTCATCAGCGGTTTTTGCTTAGGCGGATAAAAGTCTTGCATATCCGACTGAGCATCAGGCACCTGAGAAATTATAGGGTCAGCAACCATACCAAGCAGCACTCAAAAGAGGATGACCTCCAATATATAGACAAGTGCGCTTGATTTTGAAAGCGGGCTGTTGCGGTAAAAAAATGGGCATGTCTGCCCAATAACGTCAGCAAACAAAAAAATGTCTCTGCTTGCAACAAACCGGCGACAGAGGCAACCTATAGTCAAGCCTGTGAATAGTTCTATTGCACTATATTTTATTAAATAATCGTCCGCTAATTTGTTACTCGTTGGCTCCAACTGGGCGTTCTAGAAATGTAGACATTAGTAGTTGAACCAAGCAACTAGAACAAACAATGCGCGCCTTGATCAAGCTCATCGGATTTGGACTGCTGATGTACAGCGTTTATCTATTGGGTCACAACATCTTCTTTACGACCAACGTATCGCCTTATTGGTGGCGTGGCATTTCCGCCGACGCTTCTATCCTATTTCTTTCGATTGGTGTGCTCTCGCTCGTTTTTCTGCCAAATGATTTTAAGGAAATCGGCTGGATTTCAACCGCAGTCGGCATTCTTTTGGTGTTTTTTAGCAGTCGAGCTATTCTAAACCCCACTAGCCTATGGGAGTTTTTCTGCTCTTTTATGGTAATGGCGGTGGGTTATCGGCTTTTTTCCACCGGCCGCATTCCGCTGCTTTAAGTTTTCGTTAACCCGCTGCTTTCATTAACCCGCTAGATACTCGCGCATATCGCCACGGCGCTTACGCAGTTTGGTCAGCGCTTCTCGTTCAATTTGGCGAACGCGTTCGCGGCTGATGTCTAAAATTGCGCCGATTTTCGCTAGCGTCATGTTCTTACCGTCTTCTAAGCCAAAGCGAAGTGAGATGACGGTTTGCTGCTGAGGTGTGAGATCGTCCATGAGCGATCGCAAGTCCCTTTTCAAAGAAGTCTGCGTGGCAAAATCTTCCGGCGTCTGGCCATCGTCTTCTAGCAAATCGCCTAGCTGAGTATCTTTGTTATCACCCACGCGCATATCTAAAGACAACGGCTGTCGCGATCTGTCTAAATAGTCGCGAACTTGCTGAATGGTTAGCTCGGTTTCCTCAGCAATTTCTGGGATGGTCGGCGCACGACCGGTTTTTTGGGTGAGCTGGCGCTGGGCCTTTTTGATTTTGTTTAGCTTTTCGGTGATGTGGATAGGTAGACGGATGGTGCGGCTTTTTTCGGCGATCGCTCGCGTAATGGCCTGCCGAATCCACCAGTATGCGTACGTACTAAACCGATATCCCTTCGCCGGATCAAACTTCTCTACGCCCCGCTGCATCCCAATGGTGCCCTCCTGAATCAGGTCGAGCAAATCCACGTTGCGCTTGATATATTTTTTCGCGACAGAGACGACTAAGCGCAGGTTGGCCTCTACCATCTTGCGTTTGGCCCGCTCGCCTGCCAAAATAGCCGCATCCAGCTCGCTTTCAGAGAGTTGGGCGGCTGCGGCCCACTCTGCTCGATCCGGCTCGCGCGCCAGCTTTTCAGCTAGATCAGATTGCACCGACAGCAAAGCCATCATTTGCTTAACCTGCTTGCCCAAGATGATTTCTTGTTCGTGGGTCAGCAGCGGCACACGGCCAATTTCTTTGAGATAGGTACGGACAAGGTCGCTAGAGGCAGCAGCTTTCATTATGATAATCGCGTAGCAGTGGGCTGAGGTAATAGAGATTGACTGACTGTCTTTAATATGATCACTTGTTATATTAACTATTGTAACGTTTATGACAGCGTTTGTTTCAGTTAATTAACTAGCTCACGGGTTCAGCTAGGCCAGTCAGCGATAGATTCAGTGCTTGATGGCTATTTAAGGCGACGTGTCAGCGCTTCGTAATGAACCATAGACATATTTCTTCATCATTTCTGAGAGAATAGATACCGCTCTATTCCTTCGGTTGATTCAAAGGGCCAATTCAAAGAGTCAATTCAAAGGGCCAATTCAAAGGGCCGATCAAAGAGCTGAAGGAAGTATAGTACAAAGCAACTATCCCAGCAAAAGCGAATCCTCAGAGAAAAGGGTTGAGGTTTCCGAATGGGCGGCTCGCTTTTGGGCAAACGCCTGGAGCAAATCGTTCACGGTTAAGCCTTTTCGCTCATTGCCTGAGATGTCTAAGGCGATCTTGCCTTCGTGGAGCATCAGGGTGCGATCGCCCAAATCCAATGCCTGCTGCATACTGTGCGTGACCATCAGGGTCGTTAGCTGTTGCTCGTTCACTAGCGATCGCGTCAGGGTTAAAATGTCGCTGGCCGTCTTTGGATCTAACGCCGCGGTATGTTCGTCTAGCAGCAGTACCTGAGTCGGCGCGAGCGTGGCCATCACTAAGCTGGCCGCTTGCCGCTGACCGCCCGATAGCAATCCCATGCGATCGCCCAACCGGTTTTCGAGTCCTAGCGATAGACTGGCGAGCCGCGCTCGAAACTGCTCTCGCACCGATCGATTGAGCGCTGGCCTTAGCCGAAGTGAGCGCGATCGCCCTTGAGCTAGTACCAAATTCTCTTCTAGCGTCAGCTCAGCGCAAGAGCCTGCCAGCGGATTTTGAAAGACCCGTGAAACCAGCTTCGCCCGTTTGGCGATCGGCCATTGAGTAATGTCGTAGCCCGCTACCGTAACCTGTCCGCTCTGAGGTTTAGCTTCTCCACTAATTGCGTTTAGCAAGGTCGATTTGCCCGCCCCGTTACTGCCAATAACGGTGACGAACTGCCCCGCCGGAATGGTCAAAGAGAACCCGTCGAATACCTGTTTTTCTAAGGCGGTTCCTGGCGAAAAAGCAACTCGCAAATTGTTGATATGAATCATGCTTGCGCCCCCGATTTTACAATCACCTCTCCAGCGATCGTTTTTTCTTCAACGTTCGTTTCTTTGGGATAGGAAATTCGTTTGTGGTTGTGCTGCTGCCATACCTGAATAAATACGCTGGCGACCGTATTCATGTCTTCGCGAGTTAGGCCGCTGTCGGCGAGTTGCCCGCTGCGCCAGCGCGCCCGCAGTATTTTGTTAACCATGACGTAAGCTTCGTCCATCGCCGCATCTGGCTTAAGCGATCGCAGCGCCGCCTCGCAGGAATCGGCCAGCATCGTAATCCCCGTCTCCGGCGTTTGCGGCGTTGGCCCATCATATTTAAAGTCAGCTTCATCAACGACTAGGGTCGGCTCTTTCTCTTGGCGAGCTTTGGCCTGCTGATAAAAGTAGCTGATTTTCATATCGCCTTGATGCTCTGGAATAAACGCCCGCACCGCTTCGGGCAGCCGATACTTACGAGCCATGACCAGACCCTGAGTCACATGCTTTTTAATAATGCGAGCGCTTTGCCAGGGATCGTCAATGAGATCATGCTTGTTAGGCCCGCCCATCTGATTTTCGATAAAGCCCTGTGGATCGTGCATTTTACCAATGTCGTGATAGAGCGTGCCTGCCCTGACCAGTTCTACATTGCGACCTAAGCTGCGAGCCGCCGCCTCGGCCAAATTAGCCACAAACATCGTGTGCTGAAAGGTGCCAGGCGCTTCAGCCGCCAGTCGCTTCAGCAGCGGTCGGTTGGGGTTTGATAGCTCAGCTAGCCGTATCGGGGTAACCACATCAAACAGATGCTCCAGATAAGGGCTGACGCCTAGTGCCACGACGCTCCAGGCAATGCCATAGAGTCCGTGCATTGCCGACCCCACAAACACCGCCTGCCACAGCGGCGCAGAAATGCTAAAGCGCACTAAGGTCAGCAATAAATAGACCGTCGCCTGAGCAAGTCCTACAAAACCGCCGAGCAGCGCAAATTCTTCGCGCGATCGCAGCTGCGGAGCAATGCAGGTGCCTAAAATAGCCGCTAGAGCGCCGGTAACCAATGGAATGGTACTCACTGACGTACCCACAGGAAGCACTATCGCCAGCAGCCCAACGACCGTTAATCCCATCGCCGACCCGTAAAAGCTGCCTACTAATAGACCGACGGCCGGAAGCCCAACTGTAGGCACCTTCAGCAAGGCCAGCAGCGAAACCGCCAGACATAGCAGCAAAACTAAAAAGTGATCTCTGGGCTGAAGCTGATGCGCCTGAATATGATCGATCCAGAAGTAGAAGGCAGTCGCCGCCGTGACCAGCAGGCTAAACCCGCACAGACCTAGCCAGTTGAAATAGCGATCGCTTAATTCAAAATGATCTAGTAGCAAGAAAGCGTCCTGGCCAATTGCCTGATGCGCTCTAACAATCAAATCGCCCTTTGCAACCCTTAGCACCACCGGCTCAATCTCGCGGGCTTTCTGGTTGGCCAAAGAACGCGTGCGATCTAAATCCAGCGTCAGGTTAGGCGTAATGGCATAGGCGATCGCATTAGCCGTCAGCGTCCTCACCGAACTGGGGAGATTAGTCGGGATACGAAGTTCAATCGCCCGCAAAATCAGATCTGGAGGCGCACCTTTATGTATCCCTTGCATCATCATTTCATCAAAAATCTGACGTGACGTATGCTCTAATACCGTCCACTCATCTTCAGATAAATCAAAGGTTTGAGCGTTATACAGCGGATGCCCTTGGCCGTTGCTAGCCATCAGTTCGGCAACCAGCTCAGCGGCTTCTTGCTGATACAGATTGCGCCGACCGTCCATCTGAGTTTTTAATGAAGTTAGTCCAGCCGGGCCAGCCAGGTTTCGGTAGGCCAACAGCTCTTTGAGCGCGAAGACCTGATCGGGCACAAAGGTGCGGATCTGCTTTTGAATATCGCTTGGCAGCGGCGCACTGGTTTCCTCACCGGTTTTCTCACTGGCTTCCTCGCTGGCTTCTTCACCATCGGTTAACTGAACCGCTGACAAATCAGGACGAAATGCCAACCGCCAGACCTCAGACCACTGAGTGCTTGAAGCTTGAAACAAAAACTCTTGAGTCGGCTTAGAGAGCGTCTGCGGATTGAGAAATGGCGGACTGCCTGCTTGCTTTCTTAGCTCACGGCCCTGTGCTAGCAGCGCATTGAGCTTGGCCGTAGCGGCATTGGTTACTTCTGTGTTGATCTTCAGGACTTCTACCGTGCCTGTGCGGGCTTCTTCTCGGCGGCGTTCGGTTTCCTTTTCGTTAATAACGACGGCGCTTTCGGGGGCGTAAAACGTTTGGGTGGAGAGGGAATTAACGGCTAGACCGGGTTGGTTATAAAATCGTTGGCCAAAGCAGGTCGCAAGTAGTAAAACAGCTAGCAGGGCAATGATCCGGTTTCTTTTGGGCGATCGCTTAGAAATTAACGCTTTGCCAACAGAACGATTGTTTGCAGGCATCTGTCTACGCTGATGGCCGTGAGGCGATCGCCTTTCTATAGCACCTTTAGGCCGCGCATCTGGACGACGCGTCCGCCGTTCTAAAGCGTTTTCTGAGCTGGATGAATGTGCAGAAGGCGACTGTGTTGAGGGGAAAAAACGTTGGGCGTCGCTGGCCCATAGCGTATAGCGATGTCTAATTTGCCGCTTGAGGTAGCGAACGGGATGCTTTAACCGCAAAAAAGAGGACGACCAGATTTGATGAACCCGACGGATGATGTAGCGAAGAACACTCATAGGGCCTAACCAAATGCCGTCTTAAGAAGCTGCTGTAGACAAAACTACAGGCAGCAAAGTAGCCAGAACTGTGACGGAACGCCAAACAAACTACCCAAAGCTCGGTCATCTCGACATTATAGTATGCATCCTTTTGACCGATTGCCCCTCAATCTGGCAGACCAACGGCCGAAAACCCCCCTGCCCAAAGACTGAACAGCCTAGCCGCTAGCTCCTGACTGTCATCAAGACCGGGACGAATCTGCCAGAGCGTAGGCAGCCGTCTGCTACCGCTGAATGCACCTGATAGCAGCCCCGCCAAAAAATCAGCTATCCAATTGGATGAGGGCTTCTCCATGGATTGAGCGACGCTCTGAGCAATATTATCCGCCATCGCCGTACAGGTCGCAGAGTACCCAGATGAGCCTTGAACGGCCAGAATGTAGCTCTCTGGATGCGCCAGTGCCCTCGTCAGGCCGACCGCAAACGACTGCTGAATTTTGTCATTGCCCATTGAGTAGTCAGTGCAGGTTGTTACATCAGGACTAAGTCTTACATTTATAAAGGACAGAAGTTGCTTATATCGAACGTGAATTTGGGGTGCGCGCTGATATCGAGTTGCGCAGTCAGCCAACCGGGCAATCCAGTCTAGCTGTGATGATGACTGTGATAACAACTGTGAGGTATCCAAACTGATGGCTTCGAGCAAGTCGCCTAGCATTAAAAGTTGAGCGATCGCCTCGTTCCCATCAACCGTCATCTCTTCCTGCTGCAAATGGTCAATCTGCGATTTCAGCAGCATCAACCGATCAAACCGTCTGCGCCAGCTATCGTGGTAACGCAGTAAAACAGGAACGTAAGCAGGCAACAAAAACGCCGGATTCTGTAGTTGAGCGAGATCTACCGTCCAGCTATTAGGCGCAAAGACAAAAGATCGCGTCTGATCTAGTGAGCAATCGACTGCTTGCTGAAGCTGCGATCGCCGCCAATCTAATTCTGTGTGGCAATCTAAAGCAGTAGAACCTAAAGCAGCAGCACCCCAGGTAGTAGAACCCAAGACCGAACGTATGGGAGAAAGTGCCGTAGGCAGCAGACTAATGCCTAGCAAAGCACCTTGAAAGCGATCGCTTAGTTCACCAGCGCTTATCGCTCCGCCGACTAATTTAGAAAAGTCATCTTGCCACATGACGTGGTTTTGCCCTCTGCCGGGTAACCCCATTAATAAATTGGCCTATCTGGCTTTGTTGGTAAAATTGTATTCTCGTATATTAATGAGACTTTTGTAGATGCTGACTTTTGATAGATGTTGACTACAGATGTCGACGCCCTACCTTCATAACTTCCTATATCAAACTCTATATCAAGTTCATATACGCCAAGCAACGTCTCGATTGCTTATTTCCTAAGAATGACTAAACTCGACCCAATGCTAACAGCGGCCATCACCAAGCGAATCACTGCGGGAATTGCCAGCAGCGTTCTCTTTGCTATCTTCCCAAACATCAGCGCGTTAGCAACGCCCACCACACTCATCGCCCAAAACATCGCCCAAAACTATCCTCTGCTCGCAGTAGGAAGCACAGGCTCCTCCGTTAGTCAGCTACAAGCAACCCTCCAGCTTTTAGGATTTTACTCAGGCGAAGTCAATGGCAACTACACCGTCGCCACCCAAGATGCGGTTGCCCAGTTCCAAGCTGCCGCAGGCATTTCTGCGGATGGCATTACCGGATCATCTACCTGGGCAAAGCTATTGCCCGCTCCTGGCGATGTCGCGTCTATTTCAGCTAGCCCAGCCCCCAATTCCTCCGAGCCGGTTGCTGAGCAAGTCTCAGAAGGCCCACCTGGGCCACCCATTTTGCGCCCCGATATTGAAGGCCCAGCCGTCGCCCAGCTACAGCGAGAGCTAACGACACTAGGCTACTACCAGGGAGAAATTGATGGAAAATATGGGGAATCTACTCAAGCAGCCGTCAAATCGTTTCAGTCTGACAGCAAACTTATGGTTGATGCCATTGTTGGCCCTTCGACCTGGGACGCCCTTACGCAAGCGTTAGAAAAAAAATAAAGCCAAGGCAAGGCGGCGCATAGACAAAACGACCTATGCAACCAGCCCAAAATTCGGGCCACGTTAGCCTTTGGCCATATTAGCTTTTGTCAGTAGTCTCTGATGCATCAGTCTCTAGCGCATCTGCCGACTCGAACCAGTTGGGCAGCTCGCCCTCAATCATCTGCGTATCGTAGCTATCAAACGCGCCGTTGGCCTGATTGACAAACATAAAGTAGTCGCTCATCAAAAAGTAGACGCCCACCATCGCCGCCGCCGATGACGCGACTAAAAAGCCTGCCAGCATTAGCGAAAATTCCTGGTTTGCGACTGCTCGATCCATCAGGCGCAGCGCCCAAAAGACTAGACCAATTACAATTGTTAGCGTCAAAAATATCATCGCGGACAGCGAGCAGCTTCATAAAGAGAGGGAACTTGAATTAGGAAGATTGTCGGATCAACCGGTGCTAGATCGTGAGCGCTAACAGGTGACCGTTTTCCTTGAAAATCTAAAAAAAAGCTAAAAAGTGTTCAAAAAATAGTCAAAAGGTGTTCTCAGAGTAAGAAGTTGAGTATGGGACAAAGCAAATGCTCATCTTTAACGCCGGATCTTTCGATCTGTTATTTGCGGATTGCATTTCTTTACACAGCTTAACAGAAATCTCAGAATACGCTTGCCCAGAGAAGTATCAGAAGTCCCAATGGATGCTATAGGAGCTGAACTTTATGAAAAGCATCTGCAAACAAGTATCTGCAAACGGGCCTCTACCAATGACCGTTTAGCCGATTGCTCGCAGCCGGTTGGTAGTCTCAGCTCACTAAACATAGCGAGACTATCACCAAGCGATACATTTTGTAATGTTTTAGTAATGTTTCATGAGTCGTGGAGGAGTAGTGGGTGGGTGGTTATTGACGAATAGGTACTTGGCGATCGCTCAAATACTGTTTAATTTGCGCCACGCTCAGCTGTCCAAAGTGCAGCAAAGAAGCCAACAGCGCGGCCTCTGCTTTGCCTTCAGTCAGGGCCTGATAAATATGCTCACAGGTGCCCGCGCCTCCTGAGGCAATCACCGGAACATTCACTCGTGAGGCGATCGCCTCCGTCAAAGTCAAATCGTATCCAGCTTGAGTCCCATCCGCATCCATGCTGGTAATTAACAGTTCGCCAGCGCCGCGCCGCACCACATCGCAGGCCCAGTCCACCGCGTCTAACCCGGTATTCTCCCGCCCGCCCCGGACAAATACGTCCCATCCTGGCTCCGTCTCTGCTGTCTGCGCCCGGCGTCTAGCATCAATGGCCACCACAATGCACTGATTGCCAAAGCGATCGCTCGCCCGGTCAATAAGGTCAGGATCGCGCACCGCCGCTGAGTTAATGCTGACTTTATCGGCCCCGGCTCGCAGCAGCTTTTTGATCGTATCAACCGAATTAATGCCGCCCCCCACCGTCAGCGGGATAAAAACCTGCTCAGCGGTTTGATGGATCACATCGTAAATAACGCCTCGATCCTCATGCGTGGCCGTAATGTCTAAAAACACCAGTTCATCCGCGCCCGCCTCGTTGTATAGCTTGGCCAGCTCTACCGGGTCGCCTGCATCTTTAAGATCGACAAAATTGACCCCTTTTACGACGCGGCCCGCTTTGACATCGAGGCAAGGAAGAATTCGTTTGGCAAGCATGGCAAAATACTCCGCAATCGGGCACAGGTCGCTATAAACTGAAATCTGGAGTGGATAGGTCGCTAGCAAATAGTGAGCTATCCGTTTTGAATTCCGTTTTGAATTGGTTCAGTAAGGATACAGTTATTAGATATGGATTTGGAAATTGGACAGAAAGTTCAGGTGCGCCGGATGCGCGATCGCGTCTCTAAAGACATCGGCACCAGACTCGGCCAAACTGGCACCGTCAAAGACTTCAAGGTGCTAGACGGGCAAAACATTGGTGCACTCGTAAAATTTGACACAGACAATTACACCACCTGGTTTTTTGAAGATGAGCTGCGCCCGGCTAATTAAGGGACATTCTGATTTTCAACTTGCCTGATTGTCCGACTCAATCTCAACTCAATCTCACTTTAGATCTGCCTAAGCCGGTAAGCACTCGTTTTTCTATCGAGCCTTACTGGCTAATTGTTATTTTTACCCTTCAACTATGACGCTGATTCTCACGTTTCTTGGCAAAGGCGGTACGGGCCGTTCTACGGTGGCGATCGCCGCCGCCCAAAAGCTCGCCAATGCCGGATCGCGCGTGCTGCTGGTTTCTCAAGAAGCTGGCCCGGCGCTCTCTTTGCTAATAGGTAGCGACATCGGCCCCACGCCTAGCGCCGTCAACCTTGGCAGCAGTCCTTTTCAGGCCGTGCAGCTACGCACCACCGTTTTACTAGACGACAACTGGGAAAAGCTCAAAACCTTCGAGGCCCAGTACTTAAGAGATCCTTTCTTTAAGGCTGTCTACGGTCAAGAACTCAGCGTTGTGCCGGGCCTAGACGACTTTCTAGCCCTCAACGCCATCCGAGAGTATACCGAAAGCAATCAGTACGACGTGGTTGTACACGATGGCAAAGGCGATCAGTCCACGCTCCGGCTTTGGGGTGCGATTGGCGGCATAGATTGGTATTTCCGCCGATTCAAAAAAGTCTTTCAAGACTCTCAGTTCTATCGATCCATTTCGCCCTTTATTGCTCCAATTACCGGCGCAATTTTAGCAGGCGGGATGTCGGGTGATATTTGGAACCAGCCGGAGACGCAGAGCGTAGAAAGCATGGTTGCCAAGGGCAAAGCTATGGTCAGCGATCCGATGCAGCTTCGCGCCTATGTGGTGACCACTGAAGATGAACTCGCGATCGCCACTGGCAAATATCTCTGGAGCGCCGCTCAGCAAATTGGTCTTACCGTAGCAGGCACCTTGACCAATCAGCCCTATTCTAATTCGTCTAGCAATTCCCAACCAGCCGAAGCCGCTTTTGCCCCCATTTCGGTCACGGCCCTGCCGCACGGCGCAGGCGACAATCGCTGGCAACCGATTATCGACGCGCTGCCGCCCCTTACCGATTCGGTTAATGTGCCTAGCGCTATGAGCGTAGACACCACCAATAGCACCGTCAAGCTATTTTTGCCCGGCTTCGACAAAACTCAGGTCAAGCTCACCCAATATGGCCCTGAAGTAACTGTAGAAGCCGGCGATCAGCGCCATAATTTGTCTTTGCCGTCAGCGTTAAGCGGTCGCTCAGTCACGGGCGCAAAGTTTCAAGATGGCTACTTGATCATCTCGTTTGGCTAACATTTGCCTGAGGCTGTTCTATTATTTAGCAGCGGCTTATTTTTTAGCTAGCGTCCGGTAGAAGCACCCGGTAAAAGCGCCCGATAGAAGCGCCCGGTAGAACCCAGTCAAAATGACACTTATCACTCAACGGAGTTTTCCATGTCCGAAGAACAGCTATCGGAATCAGCGATCGCAGTAGAAGCTGCGAAAAGTTCCACCGGCAAAGCCCGGCAGCTTTTGGGCATGAAGGGCGCAGAAGCAGGCGAGACTTCTATTTGGAAAATTCGTCTTCAGCTCATGAAGGCCATCACCTGGATTCCTCTGATCTGGGGCGTAGTCTGCGGGGCGGCGTCCTCCGGCAGATTTACTTGGACAGTCGAAAATGTGTTGATTTCGGCGGCCTGCATGTTGATGTCTGGCCCCTTGCTCACTGGCTATACCCAAACCATTAACGACTACTATGACCGCGATCTAGACGCCATCAACGAACCCAATCGGCCCATTCCTTCGGGCGCGATTTCGCTCGGTCAAGTGCGGGTGCAAATTTGGGTGCTGTTGCTAGGCGGCATTGCCGTTGCCTACGGCCTAGATCTTTGGGCGCAGCATGAGTTTCCCACTATTACCGCGCTGGCGATTGGCGGTTCTTTTGTCTCCTATATATATTCAGCGCCACCGCTGAAGCTAAAAAAGAACGGCTGGCTGGGTAACTACGCCCTCGGTGCGAGCTATATCGCGTTGCCTTGGTGGGCGGGTCATGCGCTATTTGGCG
The DNA here is from genome assembly GCA_038260205.1 of Phormidesmidales cyanobacterium. Classification (GTDB taxonomy): domain Bacteria; phylum Cyanobacteriota; class Cyanobacteriia; order Phormidesmidales; family Phormidesmidaceae; genus Phormidesmis. Next base: position 2,202 of record JBBSOB010000064.1, on the reverse strand, counting down.
AACTCAACGCGACCGTTATCGTGCTGACATTGATTTATAGTATGGCCGGATTGGGCATTGCGGTGGTGAATGACTTTAAAGCGGTAGAAGGCGATCGCCAGCTAGGGTTAAAGTCACTGCCTGTCATGTTTGGGGTTCAAACCGCCGCCTGGATTTGCGTCCTGATGATTGATGTTTTTCAAGGCGGCATGGCCGCTTACTTGATGAGCATTAACAAGAACCTGTACGCCGTACTACTCATTCTTTTAATCATTCCGCAAATCACCTTTCAAGACATGTACTTCTTGCGTAATCCTCTGGAAAACGACGTGAAGTATCAAGCTAGCGCTCAGCCTTTCTTGGTGCTTGGCATGTTGGTTACCGCGATCGCGCTAGGCCACAGCAGCCTAGTAGGTGGATGACTAGTAAGAAGAAAACATGAACCGTCCACAAGCAGCCTGTACTCCTTAAACCCCGTGGTAGCATTACGCTAGCCCATCAATTAAGCTCGTCAACCGTCCGTCAACGCAACTTTTGTCAGCGGCGGTCAGTCCGTTTGGAGAATCTACTGAAGTGGCCAACTTCTTCTCACAGCTAAAGCAATGGTCTAAGAGCGTCACTAGCTCCAAGACAGACCCTCGTACCATCCGACGGAGCAAAGCAGACATCCGCAGATCTTCTGCCAGCTTGCGGCCACCTACCCCACCTGATCGGGCCGGTAGCCAAGACGCAATTGAGCGGGCGCTGAGCAGCGATCGCCTTAGTCATAACGGCCTTAGCGATAACGGAACTCATAGAAATGGGACTAGCAAAAACGGGACTAGCGCTAACGGCACGAAAAACAACAGCGCCAGCAATAATATACCTAGCAGCACGCTAACCGCAGCCGGAAAAAAGAGACCCTCGCAACTAGCGCGTATCCTACCTGCGTACAAGCGCCCTACCTTCTGGGTAATGCTTTTGATCGGTGCAGGCATCGCTAGCCCAGGCGCCCGATTGTACCGACTTTACGCCGAACTGCAAGACAACTTCCCCGACGTTTCTAGAGCGCTTAATTACGAACGCAGTGGCACAATCACTCTCAAAGCAAGCGATGGAACCGTTCTGCAAAAAGTAGGGCCTACCGCGCAAGAAAGCCTCACCTACGACAAAATTCCAGAGGTCATGGTTCAGGCGTTCATCGCCGCCGAAGACCGCCGCTTCTATGAGCACAACGGCGTTGACTATCGCTCGATTGCTAGGGCAGCCGTTGCCAACGTCACCAGTGGCGGCGTGGTCGAAGGGGCCAGTACTATCACTCAGCAGCTTGCCCGCATTGCCTTTCTGGATCAAGATCGCAGCTTTCAACGCAAGTTTAAAGAAGCTATTCTTGCGCAAGAACTTGAAAAAAAGCTGGGTAAAGAAAAAGTATTAGAACGCTACTTGAACTTGGTGTATCTAGGCTCTGGTGCTTATGGCGTGGCCGATGCCGCCTGGGTCTACTTTGGCAAAACGGTTGATAAGCTAAGCGTGGCCGAAGTGGCGCTCATTGCCGGAATGGCTCCTGCACCTAGCGTGTATTCCCCGAAGGAAAATCCAGAGCTAGCTAGAAAGCAGCGCGATAAGGTGATTTACCGCATGGAAGAAAATGGCGTTATCACCAGCGCTCAAGCCCAGGAAGCCTACCAGTCGGACGTTACCGTCGAGGCCCAAGATCCTAAATATCTGTACAGTCAGTTTCCTTACTTTACTATCTACATCAAAAAGCAGCTTTCGCAAATATTAAGCGAAGAGCAAATTGAAGCGGGTGGGCTGGTAGTTGAAACTTCGCTGAACACAAAATGGCAAAAGGCGGCTGAAAAAACCGTCAAAGACATTATTGAAGAGTACGGCCAGTGGCAAGATTTCGAGCAGGCTTCACTAGTCGCCATCGATCCTAAGAGCGGTCAAATTAAGGCCATGGTGGGCGGCACGGACTTTGACGATAGTCAGTTTAACCGAGTTACCCAGGCTCAAAGACAGCCCGGTTCGACCTTTAAAGCGTTTGTATATGCCACGGCGATCGCCACTGGAATGTCGCCCTACAAACAATACGTTGACGCTCGCTACGTCGTGGATGGCTACGAACCTAAAAACTACGGCGGCAACTACAAAGGCTACGTCGATTTACGCAGCGCTCTAGCTAACTCCATCAACATCGTTGCCGTCAAGCTGCTAGTAGATGTCGGCTTTGACCCAGTTATC
>JBBSOB010000063.1:0-18427 GCA_038260205.1 Phormidesmidales cyanobacterium | reverse complement strand
GCGCAGTAGACCCGGTATGATAGTTGCCATAGCTATTCAGGTGGTTGGTTGTGTTAACTAAACCTTATGACTGAATGGCTTTTTTGACTATTTCTCTCGATTTTCTGTCCGGACTATTGCCTGACAGACGCACAGATAAACGGGCACGTCTTCGTATTGGTCGCGCCATTCGGACACGATTTCTGCTAGATCTACATTTTCGCCTTTGGCATAGCGGGCGGTGGGCGCAGCCGGTTTGGCCTGGCTTTGTACTGGTGAGTTTTGCACTGACTGGCTTTGTGCTGACTGGCTTTGTGCTGACTGGCTTTGTGCTGGCTGGCTTTGTGCTGGCTGGTTTTGTGTTTGAGCCAAAACGCTTTGCGCGGAGGCCAATGGCCAGACAAAAAGGGCTGAACCGGCCATCAGCGACAGCGCCACACGGCGAGATATCAGCGGGTGTACTGTGCGACTTTCGGGAGATGGTAGCTGATTCATTTTTGGATGTGAGAAATCTCTCTTTTAAGTTGGATTTTCGCCAGTTTCTATGTTGAAGCAGTTGAAGCCTTTGCGCTCGTTGGTCGCTGCGTTGGTGGGGCCAAGCGCTACAAAAGGCTGATAGCGGGTAAATGTTTTGAAAGGCCAGGCGGCGGCGCTGTCGCAGGTTTCTTCTAGACAGGCACAGGCATATACCGGGGTTTGAGGAAAGCGATCGCGCCATTCTTCAATAATTAGCGCCAAATCTACATCTTCGCCTCTAGCATAGCGAGCCGTAGGCACCTGAGTAGGATTGCGAGCATTGCGAAAGCTAGGATTCGGATCGACGGTTTGAGCCTGCGAGCTGAGGCCATAGCCACTGACAATGCTGACACCCCCTAGCGCCGCTAGCAAAAAAATACGAGTTGATCTGAGGCGGTTACGAGATGACGACATAACACATTAAATCTGCCTGGAGCCGCAGAAATATTTAATTAATAGAGTAATCAATATAGTGTCAATACAATACTCAGCGACTGGACAAGTTTGCAACCGTATGAGAGATTGTCGGTTCTTTGCCTAAGCTCAGTTTTTAGTCTAATTCAGTCTAATTTTTTTAGTCTAACTTTATGACTCTGGCTTTTGAATTTGGTTCCTACTCTAAAGACGTAGCAAGTTCTCTTAATACGTGGGCATATTATGAATGCGAAGCGACCTACCTAGCGCTGATTACAAGCTAGTTGTTCTAGATCTTAAGAGGCTGTTACCGCAGAGTTACGGCATTCTTTATCAAGAGTAACTGTATTGCTTTTCAACTCTGGTGTCCGTTAATGCGGAGCGTTCAATCAGAGTTTTAGGCGATCGCTCTATTGCTTCTGGTTTTGTACGAGCCGCCCTAGCGTGAACAGTTTTGCGTGAATTCGTGAGATAGCTCAAAGGCAGACCCTGACTAAAGCTCAGGATCTGCCTTCTTTTTCTTTGCCTATTTTTCTAGCGGCAATTAACCAAACATAGTAGACAAAAGCTTCTGCACAATTTGTACGCCTGACCAAGCCTGCCAGCTAAATAGCCCCACCAGCACTGCGTTCAAACTAATATGCGTGTAGCGAGCCGTGTCGTTGCCCTTTTGCATAAACGGCACCATCGAAGCAGAGGTGGCAATCAAGCCCATCATGCCAAGACCCACTAGCAAATGAGGGCCAACAAATAGCTTGCCATTGTTGATATAAGTCGAAGCCATTCCACCTAGCGCGCCAAGTACCATTAAGGCCAGCAGCAGCGAGCCTGACTGATGGTGCCGAGCCAAAAATTTGCCTTTAATCAGCGCTTTTTTCTCTTCTCCTGTAGCCAGCCGAGTCTGGCGATGCTGATAGCCCAAATAGCCTGCGTAAAGAGTCAGCGCAAAAATTCCCCACATGGCAATGGGATGGATAAAATTAAGCCATGGCTTAATCGCTTCGATGGTTTCGGGGTTCATAGGTCAATTTCACAGTCTCTACAATCTCCCATTGTATTCCGTTTTCTCTTTCTGTGCAGCCGTTTATTTGTCGTTACAGGGTGCGGTAGGAATAGCCAGAGTGTTGCTGCAATTTGTCAAGATGAGCAACGTTAATAACGCTCCACTTCTCTAGCTAGCCACCATCGCTCATCGGTTTCTGGCAGGGCTGATAATGTCATCTAGCGATCGCAATCCTTATATCGGACAGTGAGGGAATGTCTAGGAAGTTCCAGGCTAGATCGCGGTTGGATGCGATCGCTCACTATAGATTCTCATCTGTGCTCAAGAAACTTCGTAGGAGAATCAAAAAAGTATAGGCAAGACGCCTTTGTACCATTGCCATAATCGCACCCAAATGTTTCGTTTTCTAAAAACCGTAGCCGCCGTCTGTTTACATTGGTAAACTAATATTCACAAATCATTAAAACCTGCGCCTTCAATCCCAAGAAGGTACAAAATAGAGACCAATACAGCGCTAGGCAGAGAACTTCATGGTAGCCACCAAACCCCCCAAGAATCAGGTAGAAGAGCAATCAGGCGTTCAATCTCGCGCCAAAGACACCATCCTCACTCCCCGGTTCTACACTACCGACTTCGAGGAGATGGCCAACATGGACGTCTCTAGCAACGAAGAAGAGCTTCAGGCCATCATCGCCGAGTTTAAAGAGGACTACAACCGCCACCACTTTGTTCGCAATGACCAGTTCGACGGCGCGTGGGATCACATTCAGGGCGAAAAGCGCAAGGTCTTCGTCGAATTCTTAGAGCGCTCTTGCACCGCCGAGTTTTCTGGCTTCCTCTTGTATAAAGAACTCGCCCGCAAACTCAAGGGCCGCAACCCCATCCTGGCAGAAGGCTTCGACCTGATGAGCCGCGACGAAGCCCGTCACGCTGGCTTCCTTAACAAAGCCATGTCTGACTTCGACCTTCAGCTAGATCTAGGTTTTCTCACTAAGAGTAAGGACTACACCTTCTTCAAGCCCAAGTTCATCTTCTACGCGACCTACCTCTCCGAGAAGATTGGCTACTGGCGCTATATCACTATCTTCCGCCATCTAGAGCAAAATCCCGAAGATACTATCTACCCCATCTTCAACTTCTTCGACAACTGGTGCCAGGACGAGAACCGCCACGGCGATTTCTTTGCTGCGATGATGAAGTCTCAGCCTCAGTTCCTCAACGACCTGAAGTCTCGGTTGTGGTGCCGCTTCTTTTTGCTGTCGGTATTTGCGACGATGTACCTCAACGATATTCAGCGCAAAGCCTTCTATGCTTCGCTGGGTCTAGATGCGCGTGAGTATGACATTGAAGTGATCAAGAAGACCAATGCTTCGGCGGGTCGTCTGTTTCCAGTAGTTCTAGACGTTGAGAATCCTAAGTTCTTTGCGGAGCTAGATGAGTGTACTAAGCACACCGCCGCGATTAGCGAAATCAGCGCTTCCGGTCAGAACAAAGTGCTTCAGACCCTGCGTAAGATTCCTCACATTACGGCTATTGGCTCCAAGCTAATCAATCTCTACTTCATCAAAGCGATTCGCACCGACGGTGAAACCGAAGTCGTGAGATAGCGTCTGTACCTTTGCTGGCAGGCAGCTTATGCCTACCGCTTAAACGCAATTAAAGGAGGGGGAGATCTAGACTATAGATCTTCCCTTTTTTGTGTTTTGCGATCGCTCTCTAGCCCAGAAGTACCCGACCGAGTACCTGCATTTCCCCATGTCCGCGCCTATTGTAGAGACATCAACTCAATCACATCTACCCCAAGGCACTGACCATGATATCTACCAACATTTCGACTCCCACGCTTCAACTCGGCGCAAAGGGGGCTGCGGTAAAAGACTTACAAGAGCTGCTGCTGGAGCGAGTAAGCGTCGGCGGCCTCATTGCCGATGGCAACTTTGGCCAGATTACGCAGCTCGCCGTAAATGTGTTTCAACATCGCAACTTCTTAGAGCAAGATGGCATTGTCGGGCCTCAAACCTGGCGCGTGTTGCTAAAGGGGGGCACTCAGCATTTAACCGTGCTTCGACGAGGCGATCGCGGCCCCTTAGTAAAGCGGCTGCAAGAAGCCCTGCACCTAGGCTCTAAAACCGGGCCAGCCAACGAGATTCAAGCTATTTTTGGGACGCGTGGCTATTACTTCGGCCCTGTTGACGGCGACTTTGGGCCAGCCACAGAGCAAGCAGTTAAAGCTTTTCAGCAAAAGCCTGGGTTTGGTCAACCGCTCTCACCGATTGACGGCATTGTCGGGCCTAAAACCTGGGAAGCTCTGATAAGTCTGGTGGCTCGCATTTCTCATCACTTTTTATAAGTATGAATGACAATGGCAAGGTGCGAATGACCCGCACTTTGCTATACAGGCTGTCGTAAACACCTCATACCGCTAGGGTCTGCCGATACCAACAAAACTCTATTTGACCTCACAGTTGATATCAAAATGTCACCTATAGACTTATCAGGACGTACCGTTACATTCAGATAGGCTGTCATCCGGTATCTGTCGTGCTGCTGCGTCAGCTCTCATCAATGACAGCATCGCGATCTAGCAATAGCAGGTTTCGTAGCTGGTCGGTATCTAGCTCGGTGAGCCATTGTTCGCCAGCGCCTACGACCTGTTCGGCTAAAGCTTTCTTGCTATTAATCATGTCATTGATGCGTTCTTCAAGGGTGCCGGTGCAGACGAATTTGTGAACTTGGACGTTCTTAGTCTGGCCGATGCGGAAGGCGCGGTCGGTGGCCTGATTTTCGACGGCGGGGTTCCACCAGCGGTCAAAGTGGAAAACGTGGTTGGCGCGGGTGAGGTTGAGGCCGACGCCGCCTGCTTTGAGCGAGAGCACGAAGATTTTGGGGCCGTTGGGGTCGAGCTGGAAACGGTCTACCATTTCTTCTCTTTTGGCTTGGGAGGTGCTGCCATAGAGGAACATGGCGTCTACGCCTAATCGATGCTCTAGGTGAGGAGTGAGAAGTTTGCCCCATTCGGCAAATTGGGTGAAGATGAGGGCGCGATCGCCCTCTGCAATTACTTCTTCTAACATCTCATCCAAGCGCTGCAATTTACCCGAACGTCGATATTTACCCAAAGTCTCCTGCTTTAAAAACTGAGCGGGGTGGTTGCAAATCTGTTTTAGTTTTACCAACAGACCCAAAATCATGCCGCGTCTTTGTAACCCAGTGGCCTCGTCAATCTCTCCTAACGTATCATCTACTAGCTTTTGATAAAGGCGAGCCTGTTCGGCAGTTAGCCCACAGAAAACCGTCATCTCCTGTTTTTCGGGCAAATCTTGAATGATGGTGCGATCTGTTTTTAAGCGGCGGAGCAAGAAGGGTTGAACGAGCGATCGCAATGTCTTTAACGAATCCGTATCGCCATACTTCTCAATCGGAGTGGCAAACCGGCGCTTAAAGAAATTCAGCGGGCCTAGATAACCAGGGTTCAAAAAGTCCATAATGGCCCACAGCTCAGAAAGCCTGTTCTCGACCGGCGTACCCGTGAGTGCAATGCGAAACTCACTCTCAATATCGCGGACGGCAATGGACTGCTTAGCCGTAGGATTTTTGATATTCTGCGCTTCATCTAGCACCATTCCTCGCCATTCCACTCGCTTAAGATCTTTGAGATCTCGCTGTACAAGCGCGTAGCTAGTAATGATGAGATCTAATTTTTCAACCGCTTTTAACAGCGCCGACCCCTTCGGTCGTTTATCGCCGTGATAAACCAAAGCGTTTAGATCAGGGCCAAATTTCTTGACCTCTCGCTGCCAGTTACTCAAAACGGAGGTGGGACATACCAACAAAACTGGGCCACCTAGCGCGTTTTCTTGTTTTAGATAAAGTAAAAAAGCAATGAGCTGAACGGTCTTACCCAAACCCATATCGTCAGCTAAGCAAGCGCCTAGTCCCCACTGTTCCAAGAAGGAAAGCCAGGATACGCCCTTTGCCTGATAAGGACGCAGTTTTCCTTCAAAGCCTTCGGGTTCTGAGATGGGCGTTAGGCTCTGAGTGCCGGTCGTCATCGTGGTAATCAGTTCATCAAGCTTGCCAGACGCATCAAATTTCACGACGGGCAGCTTGTCGATGAGCTGATTGTCGCCGGTGCTAATTCGCAGCGCTTCTTCTACAGAGAGCTTCGTTTGGCCTCGGCGCTTCTCAAAGAATTCTTTAGCGGCTCGAACATCCTGCGGGCGCAGTTCAATCCACTGGCCGTTGATTTCAACGAGCGGTGTTCCTTGCGTAATCAAATCGTCAAATTCGGCTTTGGTCAAAATCTGACCACCGACCGATAAGTCCCACTTAAAGTTCAGCAAGCTTTGCAGGCCCAAACGCTGTTGCTGAGGCGGGGCCGTGGCACTAATTTGTAAACCCAGACGGCTGGCCCCCTTGCTAGGATCTACCAAATTTTCGGGTAGGATGACGCCAAAACCGCTGTCTTGCAAACGCCAAACGGTCGCTTTAATAAACTGATAGGCTTCGATCGGATCGAGCGTTTTTTGGGTGGGGCTTTGCTCGGTAAGAGTTGCTTTGACGGGTTCGTACAGGCGAGTGGCTCTGCCCAAACCTGCTAAGAGCGTTTCTTGCGGCGAGTCAATTTCGCGCCCCGCGTAAGAGAGCTGGTCGGTCGGATTTTGCCAGATGATTTCGGCATCTATGCGGAAATCACCGTCGTCTATGGCCTGTAAGCCGTATTGCAACGTCCAGTCTGTCTGCCCGGCAGGGGGAGGCGTGAGGGTAAAACAGGTGCGATAGCCTTCCACTTCGGCCAAGTTTTGCAGCGGAGCCGTCCAGGTATTAATCGCCTCGTTAAGCCGAACGACGCCAGTGGGCGTAGATTCAAAATGGGCATCTGGTTCGCCTAGCGCATCTAGCCATTCGCGCAGCGGTAGGTCTTTGCTCAAAGGCGTGTTGGCAGGCAGCGCATTGCGATTGGCGGCGCTGCGAACTTGCGCGTCTAACAGGGTGGCTAAGAAATCGCGAATGATGGGATCGGCGGCGGTGGGGAGATCTATTTTGAGCGGAGAGGCTTTTTTGGCGGTGGGGGCGGGGTAGCTGCGGCAAATTTGGGGGATGCGATCGCAAAAATCCTTCAGTCGAGTTTGATCGACCGCACTATCGAGCAGTAGCTGCCAAGTGGCGATTGTGCCCTTACGGTCGGCGCTAACTATAGGGACAAACTTACCGCGCGCTAACAAATCTAGACACCAGCGCGTGAGATGCGACCAGTAGCGCAGGTCATCGCCGACAAAAGCACTGGCTTCTGATTGACCTAACGGTAGAGCGCTGAGAAATTTTGGGGCGATCGCCGCCTCCAAAACCACCCCCGACACCTGCCAGGGATAAAGCCCATCCGCCGCTTCCAAATCGGTTGAGAGTGAAGGCAATAGGCCATCCGAATCAACCCGAGTCGGCAGCACCACCACCCGAGACTGCCAGGAGCCAGATGGCTTTGAGCGCCGGGCGGCCGTTTTTCCTTCAGGTTTTGTTCCCGGCGTCTTTTTAGGCGTCTTTGCCAGCTTCGAAGAGACAATCTCCTGCATCCAGGAAAGATCTAGCTCTTCGCCTTTTGCAAAACTTTCGGCCAGCTCTTTTTGGCTAAGCTGATAGGGCTGCGGCGAAATTAGCTGCGTCAAGTCCGACGGCGTCTCTGTCAAAAGCGCGGGTAGACTCACCGCCTTGGCTTTGCGCCAGGTTTCACCCCAGAGAAAAAACCGCTGGATATCTGGCAGCCAGTTTCCGTGTAAAGTCGCCATGAGGAAAATTGCTCGCAGTCGAAGGACAAAGGGTTAGCGGTTGGGCGACCGTCTAAACGTACTCAATATTAAACCTATGATTCAAACTGTTCGTAGGCCGCTACGATTTTTTGAACTAGGGCATGACGCACCACATCCGCTTTGGTGAGTTCGCAAAAGGCAATGCCTTCTACTTTAGACAAAATTTTGGTCGCCATCGCCAGCCCCGAGTCTTGGTAGCGCGGCAAGTCTGTTTGAGTAACATCGCCCGTGACGACCATACGCGAATGAAAGCCCAAGCGAGTCAGCACCATTTTCATCTGTGCTGGGGTGGTATTCTGCGCCTCGTCCAAAATAACAAAAGCATTGCTGAGCGTCCGTCCGCGCATGTAGGCCAGCGGAGCCACTTCAATCACGCCGCGCTCCATCAGGCTGGGGATCCGCTCAGGATCGATCAACTCATGCAAGGCATCGTACAGCGGTCGCAAATACGGGTTTACCTTTTCTTGTAGGTCGCCCGGCAAAAACCCTAGTTTCTCACCGGCTTCCACGGCTGGCCGCGTTAAAATGAGCCGCTCGTACTCTTCGTTCATCAGCGCTTTGACGGCAACCATCGCAGCTAGAAAAGTCTTACCCGTTCCGGCGGGGCCAGTGCAAAACGTCAGATCGCTTTTGCGCAGCGCATTGACGTATTGCTGCTGCCTGAACGTTTTAGCGTGAATCACCTGTCCGCGACGCGTACGCGCGATAACGTCCTTCTGCATCGACTTAAGCTCATCGCCTTGATGCGTATCTAACGCATGAATGGCGGTCATTACGTCGGTTATGGCAACAGCCTGACCCTCTCCCCAAGTCGGCTCTAGCGTTTCGACGATTTTGAGCGATCGCGCGATCTGGCTATCGGTGCCTGCGATACTAAGTTCACTGCCGCGAAGAACAACGGTTGCGCCCGTCTGTTTCGCAATTTGCTTAATATTTTCTTCTTGCGGCCCGGCTAGCGCCATTGCATTTTCGGCACTAGCTAGACCCAAGGTGTAGGTGTTTCCCATGCAGTATTCCCATGCATTATTTAGAGAGGAACGCTATTCAAGCTTGGGCTTTTTCTTCGGTGGAGCTGGGTTCGTGCTGGGTCTAGGCGGTCTGCTGTGATCGTCCCCACGGCTTCTACCGCCGCTTCTTCCTCGAGTGCGATCGCCGCCCTCACTGCGGTCACTCCGTTCAGAACGCTCAGGCTCAGGCTCCCCAAACACATTCAGGTTCACCGTTATATCCGACTGCTTAGCCGCCGCCATCATCACGTTACGCATGGCCTTGATGTTGCGACCGCCCCGGCCAAACACCCGACCCTTGTCTTCTTCTTCATTAAACGCAGCGCGAAGCCAAAGCTTTTTGCCCCCTGCCAATTTCTCGACGTGGAACTTTAGCTCCTCTGGTTTGTCTAAAAACGGCCCCATTAAGAAGCGAGCGAGCGCTTCAAAATCAGTCGTAGTTAGCTGAGGGGTCTGGGTGTTATCGAAATCAGGACTGCTCACGGCGTCACCTTGCTAGCTGCTGAGCTGTTCGTAAACGTTTGCTTTCTTAAGAATGCTCTCAACGGTTCTAGTGGGTTGAGCGCCTTCTTTGAGCCACTTAATAATGGCTGGAACTTCCAAACGCGTTTCGTCTGTTCTGGGGTTGTAAAAGCCTAACTCTTCCAAAGGCCGACCATCGCGGCGGTCTTGAGAGCGCATCGCGACGATACGGTAACTAACTTCACGCTTTTTTCCGTAGCGCTTAAGGCGAATTTTGATCATTGGGCGATTTTAATGACGGCTGAGCCGATCAAGATATAGATATGAGTTTTCGATTCTAGCATCCACCGCGAACCTGCGGCAAAGCAAATGCTTTCCCGCTGGCAGACCATAGATTCTAGAGTGAAGGGCAAGAATTAGTCTTCGTGGTCTTCGAAAGGATCGCTCAGTTCTTTTGCTGGCGGGCCAAATGCGGTATAAAATGCGTATCCGGTAAAGACAAAAACAATGACTGCTACTGATACAATAAGAACTGTTGCAGAATCTAAGCTTTGCATAGGGTATCCAACGTGAATCACTCTATGATATTACAGAATATAAAGTAACGTTCATCCTTCTGGTCTTCTCCAATGGCACAGCGCACGAAACTAGGAAATATCCTTAAGCCTCTAAACTCCGAGTACGGAAAGGTCTCCCCTGGTTGGGGCACCACTCCTGTAATGGGTGTATTTATGGTGCTTTTCCTGGTGTTCTTGCTGATTATCCTTCAGCTATATAACTCCTCTCTCATAATTGACTCGGTGGATGTGGACTGGAGAAGCCTAGGAAACTAGAGGGGTTACTAGATTGCCCTAGTGAGCGAAATTTTCCGATTTACTCGTATCCCACCGAAGGGCAGGTGCATATTGCATCTGCCCTTTATACTTTATAAGCATTGCGCTGTAGGAAAGCTAAAAAAATGAACATCTTTGGAATTGGCCTGCCTGAGATGGGCCTGATTATGGTTGTGGCGCTGCTGGTGTTTGGGCCAAAGAAGCTGCCTGAAATTAGCCGCAGCTTGGGCGGAGCCATTCGTGATTTGCAGAAGGCGTCTAAGCAGTTTGAGGACGAGTTTAAAAAAGAGGCGGATGCGGTGGAAAAAGCTGTGGTGGAACCGATGAAGGCAACGTTGGAAAAGCCTCGAGCTATTGCTCCTGATGCGAGTACAGCGAAGATTGGCGAACCGACGGAGGCCGAAATTGTAGAGGAAGCGGTGGCGGTGTCTGAAACCGTTGAGGAAGCCGCTGAAGCTGCTGAAACCACTGAAGCTGCTGAATCTACTAAATCTACTAAATCTACTGAAGCTGTAGAAAGCGATGCGCAGACAGCCTAAAATTGCCTATTACATCTAGAAGAAATCCATGGTGGGGACAACTCCAGACCAGCTGCCCGCTCTTGTTTTACCGCGCCTGATTGTAGGATTAGGCAATCCTGGCCCTAAGTATGACCGAACGCGCCACAATATCGGGTTTGAAATTATTGACGCTTTAGCGAAGCGCTTTCCGGGCGTTGCGTTGACTGAGAACAAGCGCTTTCAGGGGGCGATAGGTGAGTTTCGCAGTGGGGGCGATCGCACCGTTTTAATTAAGCCCACCACCTTTATGAATAACTCGGGGCAAGCCGTACGCGCTGTACTCGACTGGTACAAGCTCGATGCAGGCTCGGTGCTGGTGATATACGACGATATGGACTTGCCGACAGGAAAGCTGCGGATGCGCCTATCCGGGGGGGCAGGCGGACACAATGGCATGAAGTCGATTATTTCGCATTTGGGAACGAAGGAGTTTCCTCGGCTGCGGGTAGGAATTGGAAGTACGGAGAAAGGGGAGGCGCGAGACAGCGCGGTGGTTTCGCACGTACTAGGTCGCTTTGCTCCCGAAGATAGAAAGATTGTTGATGCGGTGATTCCGATGGCGGCGGATGCGATTGATTTGAGTTTGCGTAAGGGTGTGGAGCGCTCAATGAATTTGTATAATGGGCGAGAAGTGGAGCTTTAGGAAAGCTGCTGTGCGATCGCCTTGGACTGCTCGTAGAAAACGACGCCTACCCGGTTGATATGATCCACGACATTGGGATTGTCAATATGGCTGAGAATGGAGATATCGAATAGGTAAGGCAATAATAAATCGTCGATTTCGTTTTCTATGCGAGCCACTACTCGATAAGTCAAGGCCTTGCCTGTCAGGGTCAAATCAATGTCTGAACCAGGGCGGAAGCTGCCCATAGCTCGAGAACCATAAAGGATCGCTGACTCGACTTCGAGATGTTTTTTAAGGACAGCTACAATTTCTTGAATGACCTGTTCCTTGAGTCCAAATCTGACTGACGGTTCGTTAGGCTTCGTCTTCATCCTGAATAGCCTGCATTTTGGTTTGTAATGCGACGAACAAATCAAAGAAGGACGCTTTGATTTTACTTGCAATCTCCTCTGCTATTTCTTGATTGTAGGTATGGCTAGTCCGATTGCGGTCTTTGATCATTTCCATCCAGGTTTCGCCATCTTCGATCAAGCCTAGACTGAATGCTTGGCGAGTAGCCTCTTTAGATCCATAGATGTCTTCGACGCCTCGGTCGTTCAAAAACGCTTTGAGTAGTTTCCAGGCTAGCTCATGCGTAAATTCAAAGGCTTTAATCACCCCTATTTCTTCTAGCTCACTGAGATCTTCTTTTTCTATAAACTGAGTGAGCTTAGCAAGTGCTCTTTTGTAGCTATCAAGCCGCTGCCGCCAGCGAATGTCTAGATCAGCCATATAGTAATTTGCCTATGAGGTTTTCCTAGATGCCTAATATCGTTTTAGAGCGCGAGCGATAATCCTAGCTATGGTCTATTAATGAAGTGGGGCTGATGAGGCCGCGAGAAAGGTTTTGTAAGCTTAGCGCAGTGAGATACGGCAAAGTCTGGCAAAAAAAACGAGTGTAGCGGGTAGCCAAGGATTTGGAAAGCATCGTCTGTACCGACACAGGACGCTGCGAGATTCATGACGGTGGTGAGGCAGACTATCGCAGAGGCGGAGGGCGATAAGAAAAAGGTTTACCGTTTTTTTGAAGCTAACCTTGACAAGTTAAATGAGTCCTTGCGGGAAGCCCTGCCTTTCGTATTCGCAAAAGTTATCTCTAATGAGCGTCAAAGACTGAGCGTCAAAGACAACGAGAGAAGATTACTGCACTTTTCTTTAATTTTGGTGTCCTACTTTCGCAGTTCCCCCTCGGCGATCGCGCCGTTGACTTGGAGCTATCCATCAAGGTATATCAGTTATCTTTGAGAGTATTTCTTAGAGAAGAATTGCCAGAAGATTGGGCAACGACTCAAAATAACTTGGGAAATGTGTATGGTGATCGCATTCGAGGCGAGCTGGAAACTTAGAAAAGGCGATCGCTGCCTACGAACTGGCACTTCAGGTTAAACCCCGCAAGGCATTTCCTAAAGACTGGGCAACGACTCAGCACAATTTAGCAAATGCCTACCGCGATCGAGTAGGTGGAGTTCTAAAGCGCAACTTAGAAGAATCAATCTTGCTGCATGGCCAAGCTGCCGAAGTCTTTACTCGTGAGGTGTTTCCCGATAAGTGGGCAGAAAATTAAACCAGACTGGCGGAGTCGTTGATGAAGCGGGCTTCACTGCTTGGAGACTTTTCAGATTGAGATGGCGCGATCGCTCTCTTACAAGACGCTCTAGAAGTCGCGACGCCCAATAGTCCTCACTGGACTGATACGCAGTATCTGATTGGAAAAGCTTTTGCTCGGCGTTATGAAAATAGCGAAAAGCCGCAAGACCTGAAGCAGGCTTTATTGGCGTACAAGCTTGCTTTAGATAACATTAGCCTAGAGCACTATGACCGGCGAGAAATCTGGACAGCACTGCCGATAACACAATCAATCTTAGGTAGCCGACTCGTGCGAGATGGGCAATGGAGAGAAGGTCTACAGCTTTTACTCAACAGTGTGAGACACCTTAGCTCTGGAGAAGATGACTTGGCTCACGCTAAGGCCCTATTTGAGATGGGCGTACCTACGATACGGCGCTGTCTGATTGGAACAACGCTCGCCTTTACTGTCGAGATGCGCTGCGCTTATACAAGCACCTGAATAATCTGACTGGCATTGCCGAAACTCAGGCGGAGCTAGGCGGCATTTTGCTATCCCAAGGTCATTTTGAGCAGGGCTTAAGTCATTTAAAAGAAGCGCAAGACTACCTACAGCTAAGAATGCCAGAGCGAGCGGCCAGCGTACAGAAGCTCTATCAGGTTGCCGAAAAAGAAATTAAGGATCAAAAAAATGAAGTGTCTGTATGACCACTGCCGACGACATTTTCGAGCAGTCGTTTGATAACTTGAGTCGGTTGGGGCGGAACGAAATTCCGTTTACCGAAAGTCCGGTTGATTTGGGAAGCGAAACGCTGCGTCGGGTTTTTACCGGACGAGAAAATGAGTTAAGGCAGGTGTTTAATCAGTTTCAGAGTCGAGAGCGGCGGCGCATTTTAATTTATGGGCAACTGGGCATTGGGAAGAGCGCCTTTTTGCTAGAGGTTCTATCGGTGTGACGGCGTAAGCGTCCTAAGATGCTGACTACCTATACTTCTTGGCCTGAAGATTTGGGCTTGGCTACTACCGCGTTGATTGCGCTGGCGAGAGAAATGAGTGATGACCCATGGGCGCAGCGTCAGCTATATCAAAGGGGCATTCCGACTGAAAAGGTATTGAAAGAGCGCAATGCGGAGGTAGGCGGAACCTTCCGAAATCAGTGGAGAGATCGGTGAGAAAGATCTGCCCCTCACCAAGCCTTCATTTCCTACCGTGAGTTTAGAAACGTTGTTAGAGCGGGCGCAGGAGAAATATCCTCAAGGTATTGTCATGGCGATTGACGATCTGGATAAGCAGCCGCCTGGGATTGTTCGCCAGCGAATGCATGATGCGCAGGGGATGTTGAAAGGTCGGGCCTGGTTTATGTGCTCACGTATTCGCCCTAGTCGTACCCTTATATGCCGCGAGATCAAGTAAAACAGAGATAGCGATATTTGAAAGAGGTGGCGGCGTGGAGACATCGGTGATTCGTCAGGGCGAGCTGGTTGGGATGGGGCTGATGGCCTATGAGACGACTGAGGAAGTGGGCACGGTTGACCATTTGCTGGTGAATGTGGCTGAGGCGGTGGTCGTAGGATTTGCCTGTAAGGCGAGTGGCCCCTTGGGTGGGGTGCTGGGCAGAAAGCAGTCGGTGAGCTGGGCGCAGCTGGTGAAAATTGGACGCGATCGCATCATCATCCACACCGCAGTCCCGCCCTCAGAAATGGTAGAAAATCAGCTAGCGGCGGCGCAGAACGTGACGGGGCTAGAAATTTGGACAGATGGCGGTGACTGTATTGGACAGGTGGTTGATTTTTGCCTGGAGGTAGAAACGGGGAAAGTGCAGCAGTATTTGTTTGCGCTTAACCTAAGAGCCGATACGCCCCCTCAAGAGAACTTAGAAGAACCGGCAGTACTCGAACCCGAAACCGTGGAAGTGTTGGCGATCGCGCCCGCTACCATCATTAGTGCTGGGCGCAAACGCATGATGATTGCCGAAGAAGACGCCCGCCGCGCTCAGCCTTACGAGCAGCGCCTTGCCATAGGAGGATCCTCTAAGCCTGAACGCGCCTCAGATCGGCGAGCTGATTGGCGATCGGAGCAGCTCCCGATACCGAGCGACTTTAACGATGTGCTTCAAGGGGCGCAGTCTTTCGCCGGGAAAGTGACCGAGCGGGTAAAGCAGCAGGCTAAGAAGTTTAGCGACGAGCAGTTTTCTCCGCGGCGGCGACCGGGGCAGGCGCAATCTAACGCTTTGCCTGAGATTACTGAGCAGCTTCAGGCCAAAACGGAGCAGGTGAAGCAGCAAATGCAGCAGCGGTTTGAGCAGGCTAAGGGGCAAGTAGAAGACAAGCTGAACGACTCTGCTGTGGGCCGCTCGATGAGTGAAAAGCTAGGAGAGCGCCTAGATCAGTTCGTTCGACCTCAGTCTAAAGCCTCTGAAGTGCCGGAAGCGCCGATTGATGTAGAAGCTTTTGAAGTTTGGGAGGACGATTGAGTTAGGAGCTGCTCAAAGTCGGCGATCGCCCAGCGAATATGCTCAGCCTCCTTCGCCGCCAGGCAAAAATGAATGAGGCAGCGTGTGGCAAAAAGCTGTCGTTGATTGTCTGTGTCAGCTTCATCACGGGCCGAGATCGCCCGGTTTGCGTCTTCTAGTGCGCCTGCGTTGTCCTGAGTTTTGAAGCGGAGCAAGGCTCTGTCTCCATAAGTGGGGCTGTAGTGAGGGGAAAGCGCGATCGCTTGATCAAAGTCAGATTCGGCGATCGCTAGATTGCCCATGGCGAGCTGCGCCAACCCTCGCTGTCGATAGGCGTAGGCCGTCGGTTGAAAGGTGATCGCCCTCGTATAGTCGGCAACGGCAACGGCGAACTGGCCCTGACGGTAGCGGGTATTGGCTCGCTGCCGACAAAAAGCGGCATCGTTGAGCGAGAGATGGGCGGTGGCCCAGTAGTCATTGGCGGCGGCGGCGGGCTGATTGAGAATAATCGCGGTGGCGGCTCGGTTGAAGTAGAGTTCGGCCAGGAGCGGATTTAGCGCGATCGCCCGGTCACGATCCACCCGCGCCGTCGCCGATTCGCCCAAAAGCTGATAGAGATTAGCCCGATTGTTATAAGCTTCGGCAAGCTGATTGTTTAGGCCAATGGCCTGAGTGAAATCGGCGAGTGATTTGGCAAAGCAGTCGAGATAGAAATAGGCCACGCCGCGATGGTTGTAAGCTTCGGCGCAGTTGGGAATGGCCTCAATGGCTCGGGTGAGATCGGCGGCGGCGGCCTCGAACTGATGGCTGCGCACATAGGCGATGCCTCGCCACAGGTAGCTTTGAGGAAAAGTAGGGTGACGGACAATGGCTTGGTTAAAATCGGCGATCGCCCTGTCATAGGCTCCCATATCGACCAGCAAAAGCCCCCGGCAACCGTAGCTTTGAGCCGATCCACCCGCGCTGGCAACCGCCTCATTTAGATCGTCTAGCGCCAGTTCATAACGGCCGATATGGCGATAGGCATTGCCCCGATGAATGTAGGATTCTGTGCGCTTTTCGGCCGCTGCCATCAGACTATCGCTGAGCCAAATAACCTGCGTAAAGTCGGCAATGGCCTGCTCGTACTGTCGGGTTCCGCATAGCGCACAGCCGCGATGGTAGTAGGCTTTGATCTGGGCGTCTTGATAGTCGGCGTAGGCGATTGTCGTTGGGGCAACGGTCGGATCCGCGGTGAGATGAATCAGTCGGGTGAAGAGCGCGATCGCCTGTTGAAAATCGTGAGTTTGGGCATATTCCATCCCGCGAGCCAGCCAGCTTTGGGCCGTGCGATCGCGTCGCATAGACTGATTCATCACAAACTCAGCCGGCGGATCCACCAGGTTCTCAGCCGTCATGGCGCAGGGTCTCTAGAAAATTTGGCTCGCGATGAAGCGGAAAGGTAGAGGCACGGGTAGATGACCTTAAGCGTACGACAAGTGTCGGACAGTCTCAAGTCTGTAGATCACCGTTAGATCACCGTTAGATCGCCGTCATCCAGATTGTGATCCTGCTCTTAAGGATGTCGTCACAGCGCAATTAAGCAGGATTATCTATAAATAAACTATTCTTTGTGGATCGCCTGTGAGTATCAGCCAGCATAACGGTATTTTTTCGGAAACCGCGTTTACGCGCCCTGCCAGCGGCAGTCAAACTCATTGCTCTATATTGGTTGCAGGCGGCTCGACAGCGGCCTACTCAGCCACGCTCACGGCGCTGCGCATGGGCATTGATGTCTGTTTGGTGCAGCCCCAAAAAATGGTCGGCGGGCAGTTTACCGCGCAGGCTCTACCCGCTTCCGACGATGGGGACTTGCTAAAGCGGCCGGCTAGCTACAGCACCGTAGACGGTGAAGAATTTGCGATTTCCAAAAATCAGCGGTGGTTTCGAGTGCGGCAGCGGCAGCTACAGCCAGTCGCCGGGAAAACTCAAAAAAACCCTGGAGGGGCCTGGGTTTGCCCATTTACTACGACGCCCGCCGTAGCGGCTACCGCCATGAACGAGCGGCTGATTCCCTTTTTGCAATCGGGCCAGCTGAGGCTAATTCCAGAGAGCGAACCGATTGAGGTTTTAGTCGCATCGCCAGCCGGAGAGCGGCAGCAAGTTAAGGGCGTTAAGTTTCAAAGCCAAGGCGGTTCGCAGTTTACCATTACTGCGCTGGTGACCTTAGAAGCGACGGAGTTTGGCGATTTGCTAGAGCTGGCAGATTTGCCCTCTCGGGTGGGCCAAGAGTCTCGTAACGATACGGGCGAAGCGATTCTGCCAATTCAGGCTGCTCCCGCCTGCCAGCAGTCTTTTACGTTTAACGTGATAGTTGAGCAGGTCGCCGCAGGCCAGGGGCGAAAAGTGGCGGCTCCAGCAGGCTATGGGCAAGAACCCTGGCTGAATCCGCGAGACTTCACCGAGGACTATTGGACGCAGCAGGCCGGACGCTGGCACAAACGAGATTTCTTTTCGCCGTTTGGCATTTTTCGCTATCGACGGGTGCAGCGACAGTCGCTCAATGAAAAAGTAGTCAGTATTGGCGATGTCTCGGTGATTAACTGGGGCACCTCCGACCATCCTGAGCGCGGACAGTGCTGCGGCAACGACTTTCGGTACGGATATTTAGTGGGCGTTAGTCGAGCAGAGAGAAAGGTACTGATTCAGCGGGCGCGCGATCGCGCAAAAGCCTACATCCACTATCTCCAAACCCACGGCAACGCCAATCTCAAGCCTCGATCTGATATGACCTGGAGCAAAGACGGCATTGGCCTAGAACCCTACATTCGTGAAGCTCGTAGAGGCATTGCTATTACTACGATTCGACATGAGGATGTGGCCGAACGGTTTTTTCCCGATCAGGCCCGCGCCCGCTGCTTTGACGACAGCTTGGGCATTGGCCAATATCACTATTTAGACCTGCACGGCAATTTGCAGGCAGGCCATGTTACGCCCAAGGGTAAAGACGTGATGGCGCTGCCCTTTTCGCTGCCCGCGCGATCGCTCATTCCCATGACCGCCGATAGCCTAATCCTTTCGGCCAAAAGCATTGGCACCACGCACATTACCAACGCGGCCTATCGAATGCACCCCATGGAATGGGCGATTGGAGAAGCGAGCGGGTTTTTGGCCGTGTTTGCGATTTG
>JBBSOB010000062.1:0-18453 GCA_038260205.1 Phormidesmidales cyanobacterium | reverse complement strand
GATACATCTCGCGTTTCTCTCGCTCTTGCCCGTGCTCGTATTATGGGAGCACGCTACCCGTATTATCTTTTGGCTGACTCAAAAATAGGACAATTAAAAGAGGCAGAGGTCACCCATAAACCTAGAAGTGATAGCTCTGTCCACAACGATATCCGGCAAGGATTTGTTTACAAGCGTGTGCCTCATATCATGTTAGGTTCCATAGCCAACAACGCCGAAATCAACATCATCTGGGAAACCGCCCAACAGACTCTCGAACCCCTCCGCGAAAGGCTAAACGCCGAACTCTCCCAAACCTGGCAAGAATGGGAAATTCCCCGCGAAGCCGACGATGCTTGGCCCAACACCGCCAAACAACACCACGCCGACTGGTGGCAAGCCCGCATCGCCCGCCAAACCGAAATTGACGCCTCCATCGCCGCCAAAGCCGACCAAGAATTCCTCTACGACAAACCCTACGAAGACAAATCCACCGTCCGCGTCGCAGGCCCCTTCACCGTAGAAAGCCTCTCTCCCCACCGCGTTCTTGCCGTAGACGAAAACGACGAGCTAATAGATCCAAAAACAACCAGCACTCCCCCACCGGAGAAGCCGCCGACTTCGCCACTGTCATCCTCGAAAACCTCAAAACCGCAGGCGTCCAACAAGCCCACAAAGCAGACAAAATAAACTTCACCACCCTCACCCCCTGGCCCGGCACCTACATCTGCGCCGAAGGCCGCTACACCCCAGACAAAGGAACAGAACCCAACACCGAAACCGAAGAATCCACCAGCTCACCGGCCAACACCCCAACACCTGACATCCCAACACCTGACATCCCAACGCAAAGAGCCGGAATCTTCATCGGCCCCGAATACGGCACCGTCACCCGCGAAGACCTCGCCGCCGCCGCCCGCGAAGCCGGAGATGCAGGCTTCGACGTACTCATCTCCTGCGCCTTCAACTACGACGCCCGCTCCGCCGACTTCCACAAACTCGGCAGGCTCCCCATCCTCAAAGCCCGGATGAACGCCGACCTCCACATGGCCACCGACCTCAAGCAAACCGACAAAGCCAACCTCTTCGTCATTTTCGGCGAACCCGACATCGACATCACCACCGTAGAAGACAACAAAATCCAAGTCATCATCAACGGCGTCGATGTCTTCCACCCCCAATCCGGCGAAGTCCGCTCCAGCAACACCGACGAAATCGCCTGCTGGTTCATCGACACCGACTACAACGAAGAAAGCTTCTTCGTCCGCCACGCCTACTTCCTCGGCGCCAGCGATCCATACAAATCACTCAAAACCACCCTGAGAGACGAAATAGACGCTGAAGCATGGAGTAGCCTAAACAGCGACACCTCCCGACCATTTGCCAAACCCAAATCTGGCCGAATTGCCGTAAAAGTGATCAATCATTTAGGCGACGAAGTAATGAAAGTATTTGGGGTAAATGAGTGAAACTAAAGAACTTAGAAGTCATCAGTTTCAAGTGTATAGAGTCAGTGAATATAGATTTAGCTGACGTAAATATATTAGTAGGCGCCAATGGCAGTGGAAAATCTTCTGTTATTCAAGCTATTCATCTAGCTTGCTGTGCGATAAGACAGGCATCAAGAGTTCCAGCTACAAAAACATCTACCATAGGAATTGAAACCTTAGATTATTTGCCTACTAACCAATACAAAATGTTAGGCCATAGATCTTCTTGGGGGAATCAAAAGGGTACGCCTTCCTCAAAAGTGAAGCTAACCTTTTTCAGCGACGAAGGCGATACTATACCAGCATCATGCGAACTACGTTCCGCAAAAAATGCTGGTATATCAATATCAGGTAGTATCCCTAGTGCTTTAACAAGCATACTCCGCAAGAAAAATAGCTTTTTCTCAGCGTATATTCCCGGAATTTCAGGAATTCCTAATAGAGAAGAGAAAAAGTCGAAGAAAGTGGTTTTAAAAGCCTGCTCATACGGCGACTCCAATATTATCCTCCGCAATGTTTTGCTTCTACTGAGCCAGAAAGACCCAGGCAACATAAGGATAATAGAAGAGTGGATTAGTGAGCTAATTGGCCCTGTTAATATTGAGGTAAGTCACGACGAAGAGAAAGACTTATTCATCGACTGTAAAATCAAGATAGAGGACGATACTCGTCCTATCGAATTAATTGGGACAGGTTACCTGCAATTGATTCAGATATTCTCATACATACTGCTTTTTAATCCAGGAATTCTTTTAATTGATGAACCAGATATTCATCTGCACCCAACCGCTCAGGACAAGCTTTGTCGAATACTCGCGACAGTAGCATCAGCGAGAAACTTAAAAATCTTACTCACTACCCATTCTCCATTCATAGTAAGAGGAGCTTTGTCGAATACAAATGTTTTCTGGTTAGAAAATGGAAGCATTAGTTCTACAAGTCGCACGGCTGTAGAACTAGCTCTTGGATGGGGAGCTTTTGGAAAGAAAATTATTATTATTTCTGAAGATAAAAAACTATCTTTGCTTAAAAAAATAATTTCTCAATGGCCAGAACTTGAGAAGTTTATTGCGTTCTATCCAGGCAATGGCTACAAAAGTTTGTTCACGCCTGAACAGGCTGCTGACGTTCGTGAATCTCTAGGTAATAATTATAAGATTCTGGTGCATAGAGATCGAGATTCGTTGACGGATGAAGAAGTGGATACCTTAGTAGACAAGTATGCTGCGAAAGAAATCTCTCTTTGGTTTCCAATGCTGTCTGATGTAGAAGCATACTTTTGTTCATCTAATTTTTTGAAAGATCTTGTCGGATGTCACGAGGATGAAGCATTAGAGTATGTAAATCAAGTACTAGAAAGCAAGAGGACTGACATCAGAAACCAATTCAATGCACAGAGGGCAGCGCACAATAGAGAGCTACACGAGTCTACAGGGGGAAGTCCTCTTTCCGACGATGTCTGGACAGAGTTTCAGTCTCGACATCTCAAAGGCGCGAAGGGGAAATTTATTTTCAATCAGCTTAAAACTAAAATTACAGGAGGACTGTTTTCAGAGGAAAAGATTTTGAGTCACGAGATGATAACGGAAGTAGCGCCAGACTTAAAGAGTATTATTGAGCAGATGCTTACACAGTAATAGATTACATATTTGCTTGTGTACACTGCTAGCAGTCATTTTAGAAGGAAAAACTATGCCATGATGAAACAAACTATTGAATATACTTCGCCAGTAGATGCGTTAGTCGCTGTGGCAAAACGACTAAGCACTTATGAGAGGCAGAAAGGATTAGATTCAGAAGACTTTTATAATCAGTATCGAAACGGTCAAATATCAGATGATATTGTCTTTATCGAATGGGCTAACGATTATCAGCACTATCTCGAAATTCGTTTAGCGTTAGAAAAAAAACTGCAACATGCTGCATAGTTTACTGGCGGACTATCTTAAACGAATTGAGCAAGCCGTTGAAAATTGCAAATCGGTTCACGTAGAACGCTATGTCGAGGAAATTCTCACGCCGCAGCGAATCAACCTACGCATTCGCATCAGATTTGAGAAAGGCGATCTACTCGCTATTAACGAAGCGGTTAAAGTCAAAAACGATCAGCTAGTATGGCTAGACTATCGCTATCACTGCCAAGACGGACAAAACAGTCTTAGATTTCGCTACGACAGCACGCCGCATTTTCCAGACCTGCCTACAAGTCCACATCATAAGCACCTATCAAATGACGTTGTAGCCAGTGAAAAGCCGGATTTAGTGCAAGCTATAGAAGAAGCTAAGGAGTCTCAACTTTGATGGAATTTCGGATTGCAGATACCTTTACCGATAGCCTCAATAAGCTGACCAATCAGGAACAAAAAGGCGTCAAAACAACTGCCTTCGACCTACAGCTAAACCCAGAAAGCCCCAGCCTACGCTTTCACAAACTTGCCAAAACCAAAGACAGCAACTTTTGGTCTATCAGCGCCAACATGGACATTCGCCTCATCGTCCATCGCACCGCCAATAGCCTCCTCCTTTGCTACGTCGATCATCACGACGACGCCTACGCCTGGGCCAAAAAACGCAAAATAGAACGCCATCCCAAAACCGGCGCAGCCCAGCTCATCGAAGTCCGCGAAACCGTCGAAGAAATCACTGTCCGTCAACCCGTCCCAATACCCACGCCGTCCGCCAAGAAAAAGCCCACTAAAAAAGCACCCGACAAACAACCACCCCTTTTCAAAAATCTCTCCGAAGACGACCTTCTCAGCTACGGCATTCCACCAGAGTGGATCGCCGATGTCAAAACCGCCACCGAAACCACGCTTTTTGACATTGCCGAACACCTCCCCCAGGAAGCAGCCGAGGCCCTTTTAGAACTCGCCACAGGCGGACAGCCTCAGCAGCCCACCCTGCTTCCTAAAGACAGCGATCCCTTCAGCCATCCCGATGCTCAGCGCCGCTTCCGGGTGATGACCAACCAAGAAGAACTCCAGCGAGCCTTGGACTACCCCTGGGAAAAGTGGACTGTTTTCCTGCACCCTGCCCAGCAACATCTGATCGAACGCAACTATAGCGGCCCCGCTCGCGTCGCCGGTTCAGCAGGCACTGGCAAAACAATCGTCGCCCTTCACCGAGCCGTCTTTTTAGCGCGCCTGCATCCAGACTCAAAAATCTTACTGACTACCTTTTCTCAAGCCCTAGCGAATTCGCTGCACCTAAAGCTAGATCGGCTAGTAGGCAATGAGCCTGAGGTACGAAATCGCATTCACGCACAGTCTATGCGCGAGGTTGCCCACACCCTCTACACGCAAGCCTACGGCGAACCCAATATTGCTAATCCTGATGAAGTGCGATCGCTACTCACCACCCTCGCCAACCAAACCGCACCCGGTCAATTCTCCGCGTCCTTTCTCTGGAACGAATGGAAAGACATCGTCGATGCCAGACAAATTAGCATCTGGGAAGCCTATAAAAACGTCAAACGACTAGGCCGCAAAACCAGAGTTGGCAACAAGCAAAGGGAACTGCTGTGGACTATCTTTAGCAAAGCAACTGATACACTTAAAAGAGAAGAACAGATCACCTGGGCTGGCCTCTTTCAACAAGTCACCCATCATCTAAAAGAGATTGACACCCCACCCTTCGACTTCGCCATCGTAGACGAAGCTCAAGATATCGGTATCACCGCACTACAGTTTCTTTGCGCGCTAGGTACGCGCTACCCTGACAGTCTCTTTTTTACAGGTGACCTGGGCCAGCGCATTTTTCAGCAGCCTTACTCTTGGAAATCATTAGGTGTAGATATTCGAGGGCGATCGCAAACCCTCAAAATCAACTACCGCACCTCCCATCAAATTCGCCAACAGGCTGATCGTCTTCTACCTACTGCGATTGCCGATGTAGACGGCAACATTGAGGAGAGAAAAAATACCCTCTCCGTCTTCAACGGCCCCGCGCCCCAAATCAAAATTTGTGATGATCCAGATCTTGAACGTCAGTTTGTCGGCCAGTGGATCGCAAATCGTCTCATAGATGGACTTCAGCCCGATGAAATCGGCGTCTTTGTTAGATCAAAAGAACAGATCGAACGGGCGATCGCAGCTATCCATCAAGCAGGCGCTACTCCCACCAAATTAAATAGTCAGGTAATGCCTGCGCAAGGCTGTATTGCCGTCAGTACCATGCACCTCGCCAAAGGATTAGAATTTCGAGCCGTCGCAGTAATGGCCTGCGACGATGAAGTGCTTCCCTTGCAAGAGCGCATTGAAACTATCTCAGACGAAGCCGACCTGGAAGAGGTTTATCATACTGAGCGTCATCTGCTCTATGTCGCCTGTACCCGAGCTAGAGATCAGCTACTAATCTCAGGCGTAGATCCCGCTTCCGAATTTCTAGATGACCTTGACACCTAAGAGCGTGTAGATTGCCGTATTATCCTAATGACCGCCCGGCGCTGGCTGCGTCTTGCCCTTGCCCAGCAAAAACACCAGCGGCAGTATCCCCACAAACACCCAGCCCACAATCCTGAATATGTCTTCAAAAGACAGCAGCGTTGCCTGCAAATTCACCGTCTGCTCTAGCAAGGTCAAGGCCTGTTGGTGTCCGGTCATCGCATCCGAACCGCGACTTTGCATCGCGCCCGTTAGCATCTGTAAGCGAGATTGAGTCTGCGGATCGTAAAGGCTGACGCCCTCTGACAAAATTGCCCGGTGAAACGTCTCGCGGCGATCAAGCAGGGTGGACAGCGCCGCAATGCCAATGCTGCCGCCTAGCTGCCGGGTAAGATTATAAAAGCCGGTTCCGGCTGGAATATCTTTTTTGGGGAGCGGGCTGAGGGTCGCTAACGTCAGCGGCAAAAACATCAGCACAATCGCGCCGCCGCGAAATACCAGCGGCCAAAATAAAGTTTCGCTACTGGTGCTCGGATTGAGATGGGCCAGATGAAACATGACTAGCCCCGTCATTAAACTGCCAGCCGCAATCAGCAGCCTGGCATCGACCTTGGAGGTTACTCTTCCTAGCGACAGCATCGTAATGGCAGAAGCTAGTGCGCCCGGTAAAAGCAACAGTCCGGTTTGCTGCGCGGTGTAGTGCAAAACGCCCTGGGCGTAAATCGGAATCACAAACAAGGTGCCGTACAAGCCTACGCCCACCACCATCGAAAAGAGGCTGCCAGCGGCCAAAGAACGGTATCTCAAAACCCGCAGGTCAACGGCCGGATGACGGGTGGATAGCTCCTGCCAGATGAATAGGCTAATGCCGATGATCGCGGCGATCGCAAACCCCACAATAAACCCCGAATCAAACCAGTTCTTCTGCTCGCCTTCTTCTAAAAATATCTGCAAGCTACCCAAAGCCACTGCCAACAGGCCAATGCCCCACCAGTCCACCCGAGGCAGATTTGCCGGCTGCTCCGCATCGGATGGCAAAAACAGAATAGCCATCGTCACCGCTAAAATTCCCACCGGCACATTAATAAAAAATATCCAGCGCCAGCCCAGCGTATCGGTTAAATAGCCCCCCAGCGTTGGCCCAATCGCCGGGCCAGAAATCATGCTGACGCCAAAAACGGCCTGCGCCAAGCCCTGTTCTGCGGGTGGAAAGGTCTCAAACAAAATTGATTGGCCCTTAGCCAGCAGGCCGCCGCCCAGCAGTCCCTGCAAAATGCGAGCCGCTACTAGCGCCGACAAACTGCCCGCCAGTCCGCAGAGAACCGAAGCGATTGTAAAGCCAATGAGAGAAAATACAAAAGAGCGTTTTTTACCGAAGCGATCGCCCAGCCAAGCCGTTAGCGGAATGATGATGACATTGGCGATCGCATATCCCGTCACCACCCACCCAATGCCGCTAATTGTCGCGCCAAAGCTAGACTGCATCGGCGTTAGTGCCACGTTGACGATACTGGTATCTAAAACTTCTAGCAGGGCGCCCAAAGAAGCAGTAAAGGCAATAATCCACTTTAGATAGCTGCCAGATTGCGCATTATTTAAAGCGGTGGTCATGGCTGCGTTGCCCCAGAAACATCAATACTCACGGTTGCCGACATCCCCGGCGACAGCATCGCGCCACTGTTGCCCAGATCCGTCGGATCGATGGCAATCTTCACCGGTATGCGCTGCACCACTTTGGTAAAGTTACCGGTGGCATTATCCGGCGGCAACAGCGAAAACTGCGATCCAGACGCTGGTGAAAGGCTTTCTACTTTCCCAGCCAGAGTCTGGCCACCTAAAGCATCTATCTCCACCGAGACTGGTTCGCCCACTCGAATATCGGCTAGCTGCGTCTCTTTGAAGTTCGCCATCACCCAAAAATCGTGGCTCACCACCGCCATCAGCGGCTGCCCAGTTTGAATCTGGGTGCCTGGCTCCACCGACTTATTGCCCACCACGCCTGCTGCCGGAGATTTAATCTGCGTATAGCTAAGCTGTAGCTGAGCCTCCTTAAGACTGGCCTGGGCCTGAGCAATCTGCGCTTGTGCGGCTGCATACTGACTGCTGTTTACCTGGGTTTGTAGTCCGCTCGCCTGCGCCTGCTGCAAAGTACCCTGGCTGGTCAAAAGCTCAGACTGAGCCTTGGCAATACTCGCCTGCGCCTGATCGACCTTAGCTTGAGCCTGCTGAACGCCCTGCTGCGCCTCAGACTGCTGCGCCTGCGCCACTTCATAAGTCTGCAAAGCCGCATCGCGATCCTGCGCCGAAACGGCCCCCCGACTGAACAGATTTTGATACCGTCCGTAGTCGGTCTGCGCCTGCGCTAACGTAGCATTCGCCTTGTCCAGTTCAGCTTGGGCCACCGGTACGCCTGCTTTAACCGTGTCAAGCCCTGCCCGCGCATCGGCAATACCCGCTCCTGCACTGGCGATCGCACCTTGAGCGCTGGTCTGCTGCGCCCCTGCATTCGCTCCGGCCTGCGCGATCCCTATTTGCGCCGCCTTAGCCTGCTGCTGCGCCGCCACTAGCGCTGCCTGGGCCTGAGCGACCTTGGCTTGATAATCCTGTGAGTCGAGCCGGACTAGCACTTCACCGGCCTTCACCTCCGCATTGTCAGCCACTGGCACCTGCTGCACCGTGCCGTTAATCCGGCTGCTAATTTGATAAACATGGCCCGCTAGCTGGGCGTCGTCGGTGGTTTCGTGGGTAGAGGCATACCGCCACCAGCGCAGGCCAAAGACACCGCCCACCACCAGAACGACCGCAACGCCTAGCAGGGCTAACAGTGGAGGACGCTTGCGCGATCGCTTCACCGCACCCGCTGCCGATTCATCTTCTAGTTTTTCTTCGGACTCAACAGTCTTTTCGCCTGGAGTATTTGGATTTACGGTATTTGGATTTACGGTATCTGGATTTGCGGTGTCTGGACTAGCAGTATCCGGAGGGACAGGCACCGCGACGGCGTTGTTAGTCGCTGCATCTTTAGTCAAAACAGTTGTCATTTCAAACCTCTATAAACCAGAAAATATTTTACTTAGTGTGCGTAATGTCATCTTTTATCTAGTCGCTATTGATGCGCGTAGATGCTCAAATCAGAGCCTAAAGGGCGTCATCCATCAGACATATTGGCGATCGCCCGATCCACTAAATCAGAGAGCTGCTGTCGTTCTTGATCAGAAAAATCCGCTAAGACTCGTTGCCGCGTCTCATCAGCTAGCAGCGGCAGCTCCTGCTCTAGCTGTCGCCCGGTTTCGGTTAGCCAAACTCTCCAAATCCGGCGATCGCGCGCGTCTTGCTCTCGATAGATCAGCGCTCTCTCTTCCATTCGGCTCAGCACTCCCGTCATCGTTCCACCGACCTGCGTTAGACGACTCACAATCTCAGAAACGGTCATGCCATCTTGTTGCCACAGGCAGCACAGCACCACCCAATGAAACGGTGTCAGTCCGTAGGGTTCTAGCTTTTGCTGAAGCGATCGCCCAATGAGCAAAGACAGTAGCCGAATTCGATAGCCTAAGCTGTGAGGAGCTAATAGCACTTGATTGGCTGGTTGACTAACTGGCTGACCGGCTGGCTGATTGACCGACTGGCTGACTGTCCGACCAATTGACGGATTTACAAGAGGAGGCTTAGAACCAATAGCCATAAAACTATCGCGGAGATATTATTACGCATGCTAAGCATTATTATAAACACCTCGTGGAAAGTTGCGATCGCTCCTTTAGAAATAAACTATCGCTTATTCAAACCTACCCAGAGAAAGATTGACACCTTTTCTATCTAGACATGAGCATGAGATAGTCTGCATCGAGCCGTACGTATAAAGGAGAATTATTGGGTTCTAGCCTCTCCCATTTCTCTCGATAAACTTCGGCCTGTAGGTGATAGTCCTGAGTAGAGATGGGCGGATGGTGAAGCTTAATGTATAGCGTAATTCGATGCTGGGTTTCACTGGTCATCGCCACCCAGCCTGGAAATGTATTCACCGCATCGGGTGTGGTTGAAAATTGAATATGGTGAGCGCGAATGCCTACCCAACGAGTATCAGGCGGCACCGGAAAATCAACTATTAGCTGACAGTTCCAGTCCACGGCGGCAATAACGCGATCGCCTATCGAAGTCACCTGCGAAAAGTTCTTACATTCGGTTACTTGCGCTACGGCAAACGTAGGCGGATGGCGAAAGATCTGTTCTTTGCGGTCGTTGGCTAACACCTGGCCCTCCGAAAGCACCAACAGATTTGAACAAATTCGATAGGCTTCCTCTAGCTTGTGCGTAACAAACAAGGTGACGCCCGCATAGTCTGCTAGCGTTTGAATCAACAGTTTTTCGATCTGGCTGCGCAAATAAGTGTCTAGCGCCGAAAGCGGTTCGTCTAACAACAGAATCTCTGGCTGAATTGCCAGCGCCCTAGCCAGTGCCACTCGCTGCTGCTGCCCACCCGAAAGCTGATATGGATAGCGATCGCCCAACCCCATCAGTTCCATCATCTCTAAATAATGGGCCACTCGCGCCGCCCGCTGACTTCGAGGAATCGCCCGCATTCCAAAGGCAATATTCTGCGCCACGGTAAGGTGCGCAAACAGCGCGTAGTTTTGAAAAACAAAGCCGATTTGGCGATCGCACGCCGCCACATTCACCCCGGTTTTCGAGTCAAATAAAACTCTCCCGTTAAGAACAATTTTCCCGCTATCTGGCGTTTCTAATCCTGAAATGCACCGCAGCATCTGGCTTTTGCCTGCTCCTGATGCGCCCAGTAGGCCCAGCGGCTGACAATCCACGCTAAAACGAGCGCTGAGCTGAAAGGTGGAGAGCGATCGCTCAATATCGACCGTTAAGCTAGGGGCATTTGCTGGCCTTGACGCTTCAAAATCCTTTTGAGAAACGGTGACAGCAGGCACTTTTCCAGGCTCCAAGCTGCCGAAGTAAATGAGATTAAAGCCTTGTCGATACCAGCGGCTTTGAGACGGATTTGAAGGCGATCGCGAACTGCTGCTGAGGTTGATGGTGGCGATCGCGCCCAATGACACCGCGACCATTAGCAAAACCCAGGCTAGCGCCACTCCCATCCGCCCCGACTCCGCCGCAAAAAAGATCGCAATCGGCACCGTCTGCGTAACGCCCAAAATGCTGCCGCCCACCATCAGCGTTGCGCCAAACTCTCCGATTGCACGGGCAAAAGAGAGAATCGTTCCAGCTAAGATACCCGACCAGCTCAACGGCAGCAAAACCTGCCAAAAAATTTGCCATTCCGAAGCTCCCAGCGTCCGCGCCGCGCTAACGATGGTTGGATCAACTTGTTCTAAAGCGGCTAGCGTCGTCCGATACATCAGCGGAAAAGACACCACCGTCGCCGCTAGCACGACTGCCGCCCAGGTAAAAACAACAGAAATTCCCAGCGCGGCTAGCCCTTGTCCTATCGGACTATTGCGTCCTAGCAGCAGCAACAGCAAAAATCCCGTTACCGTCGGTGGCAGCACGAGCGGCAGCACAAACAAACCGTCAACAAGTCCTCGCACCCAGCCGCGCAGCCGCCACCGAGTCGTATTGCCCATCACCCACCGGGCCGCCCAGATGCCTAGCCCAAATGTCAGCAGCGTCGCCGCGATCGCCGTCCGAACAGAAACCCAAAGTGGCGATAAATTCTCGGGTAAAACCCAGTTGTTGAACTCGCTGCTAAACCCGCTGCTAAACAAGATCAAACCCGTTTTCTTTAAAGATTTTGCTCGCCGTTTCAGTTCCTAAAAAGTCAATAAATGCCAGCGCGATCGCAACCTGCTTACTCAATTTAATAGCAGCCACCGGATACAGAATAGGAGAGTGAAGATTAGCCGGAACCGTGGCTACCGTGCGAACTTTATCCGAGGTCAACGCATCTGTTGCATAGACAATTCCCGCCTCCACGTTGCCAGTCTCTACATAAGATAAAACCTGCCGAACATCTTTGCCTAGCACCAGCTTCGGGCGCAAACCTTCAAACAGATTCATGGCTTCTAGCGATTCTTTCGCATATTTTCCGGCAGGCACACTCTCCGGCTCACCCATCGCAATGCGCTTAATCTGAGGCTCTTCAAGGCTCTCAAACCCGGTTATCTCGTTGTTTGACTTCGCGGCAATGAGCACCAACGAATTCTTCAACAGATTTCGACGAGAGCCTTCAACCAACAGTCCTTCTTTTTCTAGCCTGTCCATCCAATCTGGCGAAGCCGATAAAAAGATATCAACCGGCGCACCTTGCACAATTTGCAGAGCGAGGGAGCCTGAAGCGCCAAAATTATCGCCTATTGTCACTTCGGGTTTCGACTGTCGATAGGCCGCCTGTACTGCTTGCATTACGTTCTGAAGGCTCGCTGCGGTAGAGAGCGTTAGTTTAGCGGGTGCGATCGCACTGACAGTATCATCAGAAAATCGACGGCAGCCCAATGGCCCTAGGCTCGCCGTGCAGGCACACAAAATAGCGAATTGTCGTCTGTTCATGGCTATAAAATAGTCGCCTAGAAAAGCTCATTATAAATGGCAAGTTCGGCTGTGCTAGGCAAATTTAAGCCACGTTAAAAATACGACCGTAGCCGTTTCCCGCCAGCATTACAGGAGGCCAAGAGCAACCAAACGATCTGTTCATCCTTATGCTATTTATGGACTATAGAACCTATGGACTACAGCAGCTTGAGGGAAACAGCCGTGAACGTATCTAAAACAATAGCCACTCAATTGGAGATGTACGATTCTCGCTTTTACGATCTTGTACCGTCCAACGCTCAGCTCTTAAAGCTGTTTGGTAATGGCAAACATAGCGAAGGCCCGGTATATGTGCCCGCAGACGATAGCTTGGTCTGGAGCGATGTTATTGGCGATCGCCTACTCCGCTGGCAGGCCGAAAGAGTGAGCGTCTATCGGGACTCTTCCAGCTATCAAAACGGCAACGCGCTCGATCTAGAAGGCCGCATTGTTGCTTGCTCTCACGGCTACCGGGCAATTGTGCGACAAGACCACGACGGCGAATGGCGGATCTTAGTCGATCGCTATCAGGGGAAGCGCCTCAACAGTCCCAACGACATTGCGGTAAAAAGCGACGGAACCCTCTGGTTTACCGATCCCCCCTTCGGACTCACGCAGGCAAATCAGGGCTGCGGTGGCGAGCCAGAACAACCCGGCAGCTACGTCTACCGCTTCGATCCGGCTACCGGCGAAATTACAGCCGTCGTCACCGAGATGTGTCGTCCCAACGGCCTGGTTTTTAGCCCAGATGAGCAGCAGCTATATGTTTCCGACACGTCTGCGTTTGAAAACCCTGAGCTGTACCATAACATCCGAACTTTTGATGTTGTAAACGGGCGACAGCTTGCTAACGGTCGACTGTTTGCAAAGATTGATCCCGGTCAGCCGGACGGTCTTTGCGTAGATCGCTCAGGTCATCTTTTCACCAGCTCTCAAGATAGCGTTCAAATCTATACGCCCGACGCGACCCGATTGGGAAAGATTTATACGCCTGAGGTCTGTGCCAACCTCACCTTTGGGGGAAAAGAGAGAAATCGCCTGTTCATTGCCGCAGGTGGAAATTTATATGCCGTCGATCTCAAAACTCAAGGCGTTGACTGGCGTTTTAGCGACTAGAAGCAGCTTGCAGCAAGTGCGATCGCCCGCGTAAGATCAATCAGATTCGTTAACAACGATACCCCGCATGAAATACCTCAACGGCAGCGCGCTTTCACTCGCAGCGACCCTCACACCGATTCTTGCCCAGTCCTCAGAGCCAAACAACAGGCCCGATCCGCTCATCAGCCGGGGTAGCAATATTGCGATCTATATTGGGATTCTCATTCTCATCGTCGCAGCCACCTTCGCCGTCAGGAGCCTAAACTACAGAGTAGAATACGCCATCTTGTTTGCACTGTTCCTAGCCGGTCTTCTCATTGCCGTTATTCTCTTTATATAATCGCCATATGTAATCACAACGTACAATCCCAACACAATCGCAGCGCCGCCTGCTCTAGCAGCCTAAAAAGCATAAAAGCCTTTGCCAGCTAAACCTCCACTTTCGTCGCATCAGAGAAATAACAAACGCCGCCATATCGCGTTAAAACCGGACGGATTTGCGTCAACACAGCCTCAAGCTGCGCCTCGCTACAAAACGACAGAATATAAACGTTGCTTAGCGCCGAAGACGTGAAGTCGGAATCGGTAGAGACATTGCCGTCCTGGCCCTTGCCCGCCACGTTGCTCATCACCGAGTAGCCAGGAACACCCGCAGCGTTAAGCTTTTCTATTAGCTTTGGCAGTTCGGCAGAAGAAGCAATAATCTCAAGACGTTTTACAGTTTGCATGATTTCTGTTGTCCTTAAAGTTTAATTAAGTTCCTAAAGTCAATCCGATCTCGGCGCGAAAGAGGTTTCTATTTACTTTTCTATTTATTAGGAACAACTTGACTTATGCCAGTCCCCAAACATACTGAATTATTTGATAGTAAATCGGGATGCCAATAATAATGTTGAAGGGAAACGTCAGCGCTAGCGCCATTGAAATATAGAGACTCGGGTTGGCTTCTGGCACGGTCATTCGCATCGCAGCGGGCACCGCAATATAAGACGCACTCGCGCACAGTACGGCAAACAGCAGCGCATTCCCTGGCGTCATATCTAGCAATCTCGCAATTCCAATGCCGATCATGGCGTTAAAAATTGGCATCAGCACAGAAAACCCAATCAAAAACGGGCCACCTTTGCGCAAGTCTTGTAGTCGGCGGGCGGCGACTAGCCCCATATCTAAAAGAAAAAACGTTAAGACACCATAGAACAGATCTCCCGTAAAAGGTTTCACGCTATTCCACCCTTCTTCTTGAGTAATTAGCCCTACCAGTAAACTGCCCACTAGCAGATAAACCGAACCATTTAAAAAAGACTCGCGCAGTACCTCGCCCCAGGGAAAAGCTTCTTGCTCTGCGCCTGCTGCCGCTTTCTCCCGGTTTACAAAAACTCTCACCAGCAGCAACCCCACAATAATCGCGGGCGACTCCATCAGGGCCAGAGCTGCAACCATGTGTCCGCCGTACTCTACGCCAATGCGCGTAAGAAAAGAGCTGGCGGTGACAAAGGTAACGGCGCTGATCGATCCGTAGGTGGCGGCGATCGCGGCTGCATTATAAATATCGAGCTTCAGCCGTAAAATAAAGTAGGAATAGACCGGCACAATCGCGGCGATCGCCACGGCTGCAATCAAAGCGCTCGCGACCTCGGCGGTCAGTCCGCTTTCATGTAGCTCATGCCCGCCCTTAAATCCGATAGACAACAGCAAATAAAGCGAAAACAGCTTTGGAATCGGCTGCGGAATCTCCAAATCAGACTTCACGAGTACAGCCGTTAATCCGATAAAAAAGAACAGTATTGGCGGCGTCAATACATTCGAAAAAATCAGGCTGGAGTCCATATCACAAGGCTCTACTGTGGGGAAAGTGAAACGGGTATCAGCACCACTGCCATCAACACCACTGCTAAAAGTAGCACCTTAGCGATCCTGATTTCGGCCTAGATAGCCGCAACCTGACAAGCCTTAAACCATCAAAATGCCTTCAAATGCCTGCCCAAAGGCTTCAAACCTCACTCATAACGTATATTCTCATGCACAATCCAACCATCCTCATGCCGACTATTCGGACGCGGTGCGTCCAGTGAGAACATCCAAAATCGCATCAGATTCTATAAAAAACGAGTGCTTATAGCAATTCCCAAACGCGCAGCCGCTTAAACTTTACGCCTGTACTCTACGCCCATAGTTTATGCCTGGACTTCACGCCCACAGTTACTATGGCTTAGCGGCTAGCCCTGGCACAAACGCCGGATCGCGCGGGCGATCGCCCTGACCCCGCCGATTCAACGCAGCCCCCAATAAATATCCGCCCACGCAAATCAACAGACCGTATACGTTGACGCCTAAATCAATCGCATACTTACCGCTACCTAGCGCCATCCAGCTAGGAAAAACGGCCTCACCGGTTGCGCTTTCAATCACTCTAATAATGCCCAAGCTTAGCCCCGGCCAAAAAGCCAGATGAAAGCTCAGCGAACCGGCTTTACGAATAAAGGCCAGCAGAAAAATGGGTGCTAGCCCCATCACCATCGTGCCGCTAATGGTAGTTGCCTGAATCACCGCAGGGCCGACTCTTTCTCCCATATAGAAGCTCAGTAGGGGCAGATTTCCTAGTAGCGCGATCGCCACCATCCACCATCGGCCTAACAGCGCCTGCCGCTCAGTGGCTACGCTTTTTCGATTATGCCAATCTCTCGCACCTAGTTTCGCGACGCTAGAAAAGGTCGAATCTAGCGTCGATCCAGCGCTCGTCAGCATAATCGCATTGAACACCAACAGCATTGGCAAGCCAAACAGCGCGGGCACCATCAAACTAGGATTACCTTCTACGCCATTTGCCCGCGCATAAAGGCCCACAAAGCTAAAGAGAAAGATAAAGCTACCGCTAATGAGTCCCGCCAGCAAAAATCCCTTAAACATCGTTTTAGGTGACGTAATAAACGCGCGGTCGGTCATCACCGGATCGTGAAAGGGATAGCTCAAAACCTGCACAAACGCGAGTCCGCAGAATGTTAGACCAGCCAAAGACGTTTCCGAATCAACGGCGGGCAGCCCGGTACTGGCTAACCCCGGCCCTAGCACCACCAAAATCACCACTAGCAAAACCGCCGCCAAAATCATCTGCGCGCTGTCGGTCAGCAGGCTAGAGCGCAGTCCCCCAATCAGACTGTAATACACCGTAAAGACCGTCACCAATGCGGCTGCTAGCCAATATCCGCCGCTGCCCTCAGCGCCAAAGTAAAGCGAAAAAACTTTCGTATTCGACCAAACTTCATTCAGCAGGCGAATAGAAATCGCCAACAAAAACAGCCGGGCGCAGGTGCGGCCATATTTGCTCACCAAAAAGTCTGAAATGGAGGTGTAGCCGCCTTTAGTGCGCAGTAGGTAAAGGGCGATCGCTGCTGTCACAAAGCTCAGGTAATAAATCGCATAGCCAATTCCGCCTGTGATTCCAAACGCGCTTCCCAGACTCGCCGCATTATCAATCGACTTCGCAAAAATCCAGGAAATTGCCGCACTCGAAACCACTAGCCACAAACCCGGCGGCTGTCCCGTACTCGTCTCTCCCGAGAAAAACTCCGTTGCCGAGACCTTCACCGGCGTAGTTTTTTTCACCAATCCATAAATCAGGCCGCCATATCCAGCCAAAAGCGCCCAGGTTAGGGCCGTTGAAAGTTCCATAAAATACTCAAAGTGCAGTAGAACTCATCAGAAAATTGTTAGGTCAAAAGCGTCAAACAACTTATCCGCTTATGCGCCAAACGCTTTGTCCAAAATACCGTGATTAAAAATACCGTGATTAAAAATACCGCGATCAGTAGAAGATAAAAAACCGGATAAGCGCAACCATAGAATCGTAACCCTATCACTGCGCCCTACCTCCCCTCCTATGGACATCTATCGCCTGCCTGCTCGCACCGACAACTACATTTTCGTCCTCCACAATCCGTCAGATCACACCGCCGCCGTTATCGATCCCGCCGACGCGCCCCCCGTCCTGCAAAAGCTGAAGGAACTCGGCGCAACGCTCGTTACCATTTTTAATACGCATCACCACAACGATCATGTGGGCGGCAATCGCGAGCTGATCGCTCATTTTCCAGAGGCTGAAGTCTACGGCAGTGCGCAAGATCAGGGCCGCATTCCGGAACAACGGCATTTTTTGGGAGAGGGCGATCGCGTTACCTTTGCCGATCGCACCGCCGAAGTCCTTTTCGTCCCCGGCCACACCCGAGGCCATATCGCCTATTACTTCCCACCCATCGAAGCCGATCAGCCCGGCGAACTTTTCTCTGGCGACACGCTCTTTGCAGGCGGCTGTGGCCGACTTTTTGAGGGCACCGCTGAGCAGATGGCCGTTTCTTTGGCTAAACTTCGCAAGCTGCCAGACAATACGCGGGTTTGGTGCGGCCACGAATATACGCTGAGCAACTTAAAATTTGCGGTGAGCGTAGATGGGGAGAATGAAGCATTGCGATCGCGCCTCGCCCAAATCACCACCGCCCGCCAGCAAAACCAACCCACCATTCCTTCCATGCTATCCGTAGAAAAAGCCACCAATCCCTTCCTCCGCTGGAACGCCCCCGCCCTCCAAGCCATTGCCAACAGCACCGATCCCATCGCCGTTTTTGCCCACATCCGCCAGCTCAAAGACTGCTTTTAGTGCCTACCGTTCAACGCCCTTTTATGCCAAGACCGCAACTTTCGGTTGCGGAGCTTCCCCAAATTCAGTACTCTAGTAAACTGCGCTGCGATATAAGTCGACCCTCACGAGAATACAGATCAAGAGCCATGCCAAGAAAAAGAACCCAAGTCGTCCTCAGTCAGGACGTGCCCAAACTAGGTAACAGTGGTGACCTGGTAGAAGTAGCCCCCGGCTACGCCCGCAACTATCTATATCCTCGCAGCATGGCGTATCGGGTTACCCCTGGCGTACTCAAGCAGGTAGAATTTCGCCGCGAGCAAGAGCGTCAGCGCCT
>JBBSOB010000061.1:0-18571 GCA_038260205.1 Phormidesmidales cyanobacterium | reverse complement strand
GATATAGACATACGTAAAAATGACCGGCAGCATCCCTAACCAGGAAAAGAAGAGATATTGCCAGAAGTCTATTTTGGTCAGACTAAAGCCGTAGTTGAGAATATTGGAGGGCAGCACGGGCGAAAGTCGAGTCAGCAGTACAATCGTCCAGCCCTTTTTGGCAAATACGCGATCTAACTTGTGGAACCGACTGTCTGCCTTGATTCCTCTAGTCAGCCATCGCCGCCCTGCGGTCTGCCCAATTACAAAGCAAGCGGCAATGCTTAACGTATCAGCAACAGAGGCACTGAGAACGCCTTTTGTTAAACCAAATAGAGTCCCGGCTGCCAAAATCAGCACGATGTTAGGAATGCCAAAAATAGCTGCCAAAATGTAAATGGCCATAAAGACGGGAACAGCCCATTCGCCCTGACTTGCTATCCAATCGTTGGCCTGCGAAATCATAGAGGCAATCGGCAGACGGACGATGAGGGTTGCCAGACAGCTCACGGCGGCTACGCTGGCCCAAGTTCGTTTTTTGCGAAGGATCAAAGTCATTTTTTGGCGCGTTCCTCTAGGCGTCTTCGAGCGCTGAACCTCTGGCTTTGACTTTTCAGTTTTGACCATGGATTGGCACAAGTCCGTGATAACACCCTAAAAATGACGGTGGCAGGAGCATTATGCCACTGGGTGTAAAAAATCACTGCTGGCAGCAGCACTCGTGATTTATGTTACAGACGCAGAAACAATTGCTTAGGTGCCGTGGTGGTAGCTGGAACGCCTATCTGGTTGCGCAGATAGGCGACTTACTGAAGGCTGGCTTACTCGTGCTCTGGTGCGTCTTCTCCCCAAACCTGAGCTAGTCGCTGGTCGCGGCCACAGCTATAGCGATAGATCTTATAACGGACGGCGTGAGTTTGGTAGTAGTTTTGGTGGTAGTCTTCGGCGTCGTAGAAGGTGGCAGCGGGTAAGATTTCAGTGGCGATCGCACTTTTCAATCGCTCGGCAATTTTTTCTTTAGAATCAGCGGCCTCCTGCTGTTGCGCTGGCGTCTCATAGAAAATGGCTGAGCGATACTGATCGCCTTTGTCGCAGAACTGTCCTTTGCTATCTACAGGATCAATGTTGACCCAAAAGGTTTCTAACAGCTGATCGTAGCTAACCTGTTTGGGATTATAGCGGACTTCCATCGCCTCATAATGCCCTGTGCCGCCGCTAGAAACCTGATTGTAGGTTGGGTTCTCGACCGTGCCGCCAGTATAGCCCGAGGTGGTTGAGACCACGCCAGGAAGCTCATCAAACGGTTTTTCCATGCACCAGAAGCAGCCGCCTGCAAAGATAGCAGTAGACAGATTTTCGGCATCGGCCGGACTGTTGGCCTCTGCTGGACTGTTGGCACTCGTGTCGGCAGCCACTGGAACGGTAACGGAGGGCGCTGTTACCGCAACGTCTGTTTGATTAACTTGACTACAGCCGATGGCCCCCCAGCTCAGTATTAAAATACCAAAGCCTGCGAATAGCCTAGTCAAGAATTGGTTTTTTCTGCTTGTCATGGTGAAGTAAGAAAAGTTCAGTTAAAGGAAACGCGGTGTAACTGTGTTGGTAGTGGCCTACCTATCTAGTCTAGTGAGCGTTGGGGCCGAATGGGTTGGTCTGATGATTTGCATGCTGGTTAAAGTGACAGTCGAAACGAAGTCAAAATAAATAAGGTCAAAACAAATAAGGTCGAGATAAAAAGGTTGAAACAAAAGGTCAAAACAAATTTGTCTATTGGGAACATTCATTTCTTATCAAGACCTGGGTAATTTTTTTAAAGGTTACATGAACAAACTAGAGCGCATTTATAAAGGTGAGATGAGTGCATACTGATAACAAAAATAAATTGTCGGCGTCATTACCTTTGTCGGCTTTTTCTATTAGCCCTTTCTGCTAGCACTTTTCACTCGTTATCAGAACCCATTTGCTAGAGTCGCGATCGCCGTTCGGTAAATTACCTAATCGTTGATTTTGCGCGGATGTGACAAATCAGAAGTAGTCACATAAACTCAACTGGATGTCATAAAAAAACTGCTCAATAGGGTCAGGCCCTACGGCTTCACACACCGTCTTTTCTGATACCTTGCCTATCGAAGACCGACCGAATACTGACTAAAGGCTGGCTCTAGTCCGACTCTAAGACTGGCGTAAGCTGATAGTTGAAGCGTTTCAAATCACTTGCTATTGTTCGCTTTGACCATAACAATAATCTGTTGAAATGTTATTTTCTGAAGGTTCTCGCCGTGCGCGTCGATGCCAAAGGTCTTTCCAGCCAAGGTTTTAGAAATCGTCAGAGTCTATTCTACGTTCGCTGCTCCTGTTCAACTGCCAAGACATGAAATCCGTAATCCGTCGATTCACTACCCTCACTGCACTGGCTGCCACTCTGTTGGTAGGTAGCGCAATCACATCTACTTCCCGTGCGCTTGCCCAAGACTACGGCCAGCAGTCAATTGATTCGGATCGCGTCGTGGCGATGGCCGAACCTATCTCCAATGGTCGATTCTACAAACTGCTAATTCTAGAACAGCTCAACAACCAGCAGGACTGCTTCAAAGAGAAGCCAGGTAGCCCGACCACGATTGAACCGCTGCTGTTAAATTTCGATTTCTCCGGTATCTGCGGTCGTAGCTCCGACAGCAACGGCTACTCCGTAAGCATCGGCAATGAGGACTTGAGCAGTCGCTATCGGTTGCAGGTGACTCGTCGCGGTGACAACCTGGTACTCGTGGCGCTGCCTGGCGCGTTGCCAGGAAAAGGCGGCGATTTGCCCACGCTCGAAATTGGCCGCAGTAACGGCGTGGCTAACGACTTTGTGAAGCTAACGCTAGATCCGGGCTGGAAGATGAGCCATCGCACCCTAAGCGGTAAGGCTCAGGGCCACATTTATCTTTCTAATGACCAGGATTTACAGACGGTCGTCGCTCAAGTTGGGGGAACTCGTCAGCCGACACCGACACCGTCTACGCCATCCACGCCGTCGCCATCTATCCCCTCGCCATCCACGCCATCGCCATCTGCACCATCTACTGGAGTCGGTGGCTCCTTGCCCCCTATTTTAACCGGCGGCTCTTTACCAAGACCAGGCGCGACGCCGACACCCAGTTCTGGTAGTAGTAGCAGTAGTAGCACTCGCTACCAGGTGATTGTCCCGACTGACTCTGCGCTTGTGCGATCGCGCGTTCAAAAAGTGGCGTCTGATGCGTTTATCACCACTGTCAACGGTCGCCGGGTGATTCAGGCAGGCTTGTTTCAAGAGCGCAACCGAGCGGACGAAGTGGTAGCTCAACTCTCTAGACAGGGAATCGAAACCCAGGTCATTGAGAGCCAGCGAGCTACGCCTTCTCCCAGTCCAACCCCTTCACCTCGCCCAACGCCCTCTCCAATCCCAACCCCTTCACCCAGTCCAACGGCTACTTCTAACGGTCAAAGGTTCTATCAGGTGATCGTTCCTGAGAGTGGATCGGATACGCGCGCTCGGGTGAATGCCATTGAGTCGGGGGCCTTTCGGACGCAGGTGAACGGCCAGTCGGTGATTCAGGCGGGGCGTTTTTCGGAACGCGATCGCGCTGAGCAACTACAGCGTCGGCTCTCCGATGCCCGATTGCCCGCCCAAATCATAGATGGATCCGCGCCAGTGGCGAGTGTGCCTCGCAGCCCGTCGCCATCGCCCTCTATCCCTCAGGCTCGACAGGGACAGCTTACCGTGGTGCTCGATCCAGGACATGGCGGGGGTGACCCAGGCGCTGTTGGCGTGGGCGGCCTGCGCGAGAAGGATGTCAACCTGGCGATTTCTGAAAAAGTCAAGGCCAATCTAGAAGCCAAAGGCATTAACGTGGTGATGGCCCGTGCTAGCGATGTGGAAATCGATCTCGATCCGCGTGTCAACACCGCCGAGCGAGTCAAAGCCGATATTTTTGTCAGCATTCACGCCAACTCAATTAGCCTGAGCCGCCCAGATGTTAACGGCCTAGAGACTTACTACTATTCATCGGGGCAGCGGCTGGCTCAAACGATTCATAACAGTGTGTTGCAGCAGACTGATATGCTCGATCGCGGTGTTCGTACGGCACGCTTCTACGTGCTGGTAAATAGCTCTATGCCTGCGGTGCTAGTTGAAACCGGCTTTGTCACCGGCCGAGACGATGCGGCTCGCTTTAGAAACCCTGCGACTAGAGACCAGATTGCCAACGGTATTTCTAATGGCATTCTGCAATATCTCAATGTTCAATAAACTCAATGTTCAATAAAATGAACCTGATGAGAATAGCCTGAGAACCAGGCAACCCACAAGCAGCTATGAGTTTTCCTAGCTGCTTGCCGCATTTGTGCCTATACCCGTAGCTTCAAGCTCCAAAAAGCTTAATGTGCCTATTTTGAGGAACCTGCGGACTGTCATTTTATAAAATGGCAAAAACACCGAAAATCCACATTTTTGCAAGGATTTCCCAGAATAATCCTTTAGTACAGTTTC
Source organism: Phormidesmidales cyanobacterium (assembly GCA_038260205.1). Lineage (GTDB taxonomy): Bacteria > Cyanobacteriota > Cyanobacteriia > Phormidesmidales > Phormidesmidaceae > Phormidesmis. The sequence continues at coordinate 14,082 of JBBSOB010000061.1, read as the reverse complement.
TCCAGAGTTTGCTGACAGTAGAGGCCGGAGTCTTCACAGAATTTTACAGAAGTCGCTACAGTAAAAGAACTAAATTTTCTCATTACAGGCCATTTTTCTATGCGCGTACTTTTGATGACCGGAAAAGGCGGTGTAGGTAAAACCTCCGTCGCGGCTGCCACGGGGCTGCGCTGCGCAGAAGTCGGCCACAAAACGCTGGTGCTCAGTACCGATCCCGCCCACTCGCTAGCCGATAGTTTCGATACTGAACTGAGCCACGATCCGAAGGAAATCAAGCCTAACCTGTGGGGCGCTGAGCTAGACGCGCTTAGGGAGCTAGAGGGCAACTGGGGCGCAGTAAAGCGCTACATTACGCAGGTGCTTCAGGCACGGGGCCTAGAAGGCATTGAGGCCGAAGAGCTGGCCATTTTGCCGGGAATGGATGAGATTTTTAGTTTGGTGCGGATGAAAAGGCACTACGACGAAAATGAGTTTGACGTGCTGATTATCGATTCTGCACCCACCGGAACCGCGCTGCGATTGCTGAGTTTACCGGAGGTGGCTGGCTGGTATATGCGCAAGCTTTATAAGCCGTTTCAGTCAATTTCTACGGCGCTGCGGCCTCTGGTAGAACCGTTTTTTCGCCCGGTGGCTGGGTTCTCTTTGCCGACTAAAGAAGTGATGGATGCGCCGTATGAGTTTTATGAACAGCTAGAGGCGCTGGAAAAAATTCTGTCTGATCCGACGATTACCTCTGTGCGGCTGGTGACGAACCCTGAGAAGATGGTGATTAAAGAATCGCTGCGGGCGCATGCCTACTTAAGCTTGTACAACGTCGCCACTGATATGGTGGTGGCCAATCGCATCATTCCTGATAGCGTTAGCGATCCGTTTTTTCAGCGCTGGAAAGATCAGCAAACGAAGTACAAGCAGGAAATTCACGATAACTTCCACCCGCTGCCGGTGAAGGAGGTGCCGCTGTACTCGGAGGAGATGTGCGGGCTAGAGGCCCTAGAGCGGCTGAAAGAAACGCTGTACGGCGATGAAGATCCGGCGCAGGTGTATTACGAGGAAACGACGCTGCGGGTGGTTCAATCTGAGGGTAGCTATAGCTTGGAAGTCTATTTGCCGGGAATTCCGAAAGATCAGGTGGAGCTGAGCAAGACGGCGGATGAGCTGAATATTCGGATTGGGAACCATCGCCGTAATTTGGTGTTGCCGCAGGCGTTGGCGGCGCTAGAGCCGTCGGGCGCGAAGATGGAAGATGACTACTTGAAGATTCGCTTTGCGACGATGTAGGCAGGGTTGAGAACGGTAGGGTTGAGATAGGCAGGGTTGAGAGGGGCGAGGTGTGAAGGCGATCGCCCCCAACACTCACTCGCCTGATGACGCAAGTGCTCCCTGGCTCTGGGCAATCTGCGCGTTCATCATCTCGAGACTGGTAGCGGGTTTTTTGCAGGCGAGTCCCTGACAAACTAGCGCTATGACGGTTTCGTGGGGCTGGACTAGATTGCTCTGCGGCATGGTGGCTTCGAGTTTAATGATGGCCGTAGGCAAGGGCTGTTTCATCAGGGCTTTTAACGGCTCGGTGGTGGTGCGAATGAGCGTGGGATGAGTGAACCAGTCTAAGGCGCTGAGTAAGCTGGGGCAGGCCCGAGGGGCTTTTTCTAGCACGGTGCTAAAGGCTTGCAGGGCCGTTTCGGCGCGATCTAGGTAGCTAGGGTCTTCGGTGAGGAGGAACAGGCGGACTAGGGAGGCGATCGCGATTCCATTCGCCGCAGGCACCGCGCTATCTTGATAGGATCGCTCTTGCACGATGAGATCTTCTCCAACGGCGTTGAGATAGCCGCCTTGTTTTGCGCCTAGCTGTTGATCGAATTGGGTTTGCAAGGCGATCGCACTCTCCAACCATTCGTTTGCATTCTCTCTGTAATCATTGAACATCAAACTCGCCTGCTGCACGTCCAACAGCGCCTTAATAAACAGGGCGTAATCTTCTGATTGGGCGGCTACGGCAGCTTTGCCATCGTAATTGAGCCGATAGAACGTTCGGTCTAACTGCTGATTTTGTTGGATGTAGCGAGCGGTTTGCACGGCTAGCTCTAGATAGTCCGGTTGATTGAATACGGCGGCGGCTTTGGCCAGCCCTGAGATCATGAGCGCGTTCCAGGCCACGATCATTTTGGTGTCGGTAACAGGTGGAATGCGTTTTGGCCAAGCGGTGGTTTTGGCCATTTCGGCGTCTACTGCCGGTTTGAAGACGGCTAAGTCTTGGGGTAGTTTGCCGTAGCGAGCTTGAAATAGTTTGGCTAATGCGCTTTCTAGTAGTGGGCTAAGTTCCCCTGCGCTTTTTCGCTGAAGGACGTTGCGGCTTTCAAAATTGCCGCGATCGCTGATCGTAAATTCTGCCTTCAGCTCAGTCAGCTCGTTGGCCTCTAGCAATGCCTCTAACTCAGAGAACGTCCAAACGTAAAAGTCGCCCTCTTCGGGTTCGGCGGCGTCGGGTTTAGCGAAGTTATCGGCATCTTGCGCGGCGTAGAAGAACCCCTCGGACGACCGCATTTCTCGCTTCAGCCAGTCCACCGTTTTATCTACCGCGCGAAAAATAGCGGCCTCATGTTTGCCATTGCGCCATATCTCTGACAAAAACTCTACGATCAGACCATTGTCGTAAAGCATTTTCTCAAAGTGAGGCACCGTCCAAGTCGCGTCTACGGTGTAGCGATGAAAGCCCCCTGCAACATGGTCAAAAATGCCGCCTGTGACTAAATTAAGCGCTCTTTGATGAGCGAGATGCAGGCCGTCTATCGGCGTTTCTAGCTCAATTTCTTGGAGCAGCCGATCTCCTTGTAAAACTAGCTGCGCATAAGGAATCATCGGGAACCGATTGCTCCTGTCAAAGGGCATAAGCGCTTTACCACAGGCGGCAATTCCTACTGGCAGTAGATTGGGCGATAGGGTGCCAGCCGATAGCTGTGAGGACTGGGTGAGTCCGTCTAGAATTTGCGATTTTACGGAGGCGACTTTTTCGGGATCTTGGTCGTAGAGATCGCGCAGCGCTTCTAAGATTTGCAAAAAGCCGGGGCGTCCGTATTTTGAGGTGACGGGGAAGTAGGTGCCGCCGTAGAAGGGGACGCGATCGCCCGGCGTGAGAAAAATATTCAGCGGCCAGCCGCCCTGCCCCGCAATCATCTGCAACGCCTGCATATAAATGCTGTCGATGTCAGGCCGTTCTTCTCGATCTACTTTTATCGGTAGAAAATTCTCGTTCAGATACTGCGCAATCTCTGTATCCGAAAAGGCTTCGCCTTCCATCACCGTGCACCAGTGGCAGCTAGAGTAGCCGATGGATAGAAAGATGGGCTTGTTCTCGCGCGCTGCCGTCTCTAATGCCTGATCGCACCAGGGCCACCAGTCCACTGGATTCTCGGCGTGTTTTCTCAGGTATAGACTGCTGCTTTGGGCTAGCCGATTGGTCATGGGTGGGTGAGGTTTGATTGGGCGATCGCGTTGCTGGCAGTCTAGCGCAGTGAGTCTGGCCGTTTGGGTTTACGGCTTCGCCAAATGTCTATCCCGCGACGGTCGATCTGTGGCCGACTTATGGCCTTAAATGAAGATAATTTCTGATAATTTCTTAAGGGACTTGTGAGGTTTTCGATGGCTGCGATGAATCAGTTTAAGACTTTGGCATTGCTGGCTTTGCTCGGTGGATTAATTGTCCTCGCAGGTTATTTGCTAGTTGGAGATGAGACGGGCTTGTACTATGGGCTGGGCTTTGCGGCTATCAGCAGCTTTGTCTCCTGGTACAACTCTGATCGAGCGGCGCTAGCTGCCTTTAAGGCTGCGCCCACCACACCCGAAGAAAATCCTGAGCTGTTTGAACGGATTCAGAAGCTGAGCGATCGCGCAGGCGTCCCCAATCCCAAGCTTTACATCGTGCCCTCAAAGTCGCCGAATGCTTTTGCCACAGGCCGCGACCCTAATCATGCCGCGATCGCTCTCACCGAAGGCATTATCGATCTTCTTCCCGCTGACGAACTAGATGCCGTTGTTGCCCACGAGCTGACTCACGTCCGTAACCGGGACACTCTAACGCAAGCCGTTGCGGGAACGCTGGCCAGCTCTTTGACCTACGTCGGCCGCATTTTGACGTTTGGCGCACTGTACTTTCCCGTAGCCAGAGTCGGAAAACGAGGCAATAGCCCGCTGGCGATTTTGTTTTTGCTGCTGATTGGGCCATTTAGTGCCGGTCTGCTGCGGATGGCTATTTCCAGAACTCGGGAATATGCGGCTGACGCTGGTGCGGCAGAAATTACTGGAAATCCTTTAGCTCTCGTCCGCGCCCTCGAAAAGCTAGAAGCAATGGGTCAAGAAAATCCAATTCATGGTAACCCTGCGTATGCGGCCATGTTTATCGTCAATCCACTGTCCAAAAAAGGCTTGATGAGCTTATTCATGACGCATCCACCCACAGAAGATCGCATTGAGCGACTAAAGGCAATGATGGGCAAAACAGACGATCCTAAAATAGCTAGCAAATCCTCTGATGCATTGGGTTCTGCCGCTTAAACAACGGTGGCGATTGAACGACCTAAGAATTTTTCATAGCTTTGCCTCAGCTTTTGCTTGCCGTCCTTTTCTACAATTGCACCATGAGCCATAATGACTCGCTCAAAATCCCAAGCTAGAACTCGCTCAACGGCTGCGCTTACCTTGGGTTTGTCTGTAGTGGCTATTTGTTCTAGCAGAGATGGACTCAGGCTTTTATAGCCACCGCCTAACCGGGTGACTAGTCGAATGGTGAGCGGAAAGCTTTCGTCAAAGTTGAAGGCTGTATCGGTCAAAATCAAAGTGCGACTCTGCCCGTGAAAAAAGACGCATTCGTTCAGCAAGTCGGCCCCACTAAAGTTGAGCGATTTGAACCCGTCGAAATGCGTAAATTTTAGCTCGTCTAAGGGCCACTCTTCCTGAGTCGAAATCGTTTGATCAATCGGTAAATCTGGTTTTTTAGCAGCTAGTCCTGGCGCAGCCCAAAAGGTTGCCTCAGGATAAAGCGCCTTGCACTCGGCGGCAAAAAAATAGTGATAAAGATTGGGTGCGATGATGTGTTTGATCGCTCCTATCGCGTTGATTTGGCCTGTCAGCTCGTCATCCATACGAATGGGAGAAATGACTGCCAGCTCGCGATTGGCTAGTCGAACGACGGTCATTCTGGTTCTGATGCTGAGGCCAAAATACCGAATGGGCCGCTCTGCAACCCAAACATCCCCGTCAACTTCTTCAAGCATTTTGCAATCTCTAATTCTGCGGCCTTGTTTAATACCCAGTTTAATACCCAGTCTTTGCGGTCAGCTATACGGCGTTTGCGAAGCAAAATCAATGAACATTGATGAAGAGATTTGCTGAAGAGTGCTGATTTTTTTACCGTAATGCTCTACTTTTGGGAGTTGATGGGCGATCGCACCTACGTGCATTTTCCTATTGCTTTAACATTCACCTTAGCCGCAAGTCGAGCAGAGCCGTGACCCAGTCCCCCATTGAACCTCCCAACAATCCTGACCGCCGCCCAGAGGAAACACCGGGTGCTAGTTCAAATCGCCCGCTGGGATTTGACGAGATGGTCGCGGTGCTAGTTGCCTTTTTATCTTTGGGCAGCGTTCTGTTTTGGGGCCTTACCCGAGGCGGTATGGATAATATGTTCAGCGAGCCAACGGCCACTGACCGCACGGGTGTCGAAGAAGTCCGCCCGCCGATTGCATTGGACTCAGGTCGCGATGCTAAGGGCGCTGTGGCCGTCCCCCTAGACCAAAACGGTAAAGTCGTTCGCCCTTCGGCTAGGGCAGAACTGGCTGAAAGAGCCGCGCTTAGAAGAGAAAGAGGGGGCGTCGTCAGAAATAGCTCTACTGGCAGTGTGTGGAACGACTTTAGAACGGGTGCGGTCGGAACAGCGGCCGGAGTGGCCGGAGTGGCCGCGACCTCTGGAGAGGCTGAGGCGTTGCCAGAACCTGAAGCTAATAAGGTAGTTGCACCAGTGGCCGTTTCTAAAGAGGCCAGCGCCCCGACCCAGGAGGCAATTGGTTTTTCTGATGTTCCTGCTACTTATTGGGCCAAACCTTACATTGATTCGCTCAGTAGCCGGGGCTTAATTGCTGGCTTTGACAACGGCACCTTTAGACCCGATGAGCCAGTGACTCGCGCTGAGGTCGCCAACATTGTCTCTAAAACGTTTGATTTAACTGCGAATAAGAAAAACCTTGAGTTCTCCGACGTTGACAGTAAATACTGGGCTAGAGAATCTATTGGTGAAGTCGTGAAGGGCGGATTTATGACGGGGTTTCCCGGTGGCGTCTTTAAGCCGAACGAGCCAGTCACTCGCGCTCAGGCGCTGACAACGCTGGTAACTGGATTAGGCATCGCTTCGCCTACTAACGTGCAGCCGACACTGTCGCGCTATACCGATGCGGCGACCATCCCTAAGTGGGCAACCGATAAGGTCGCAGCGGCAACCGCTGGTAGTTTGGTCGTGAACTATCCCAAGCTGGATCAAATTAAGGCGAACCAGTCCACCACGCGCGCTGAGCTTTCCGCAATTATTTATCAGGCGCTGGTTCGAGAGGGCGTCGTGGAGCCGGTAGAGTCTGAGTATGTGGTGAAGCCATAAGGCTGATCAGGGACTTACTGATTAGGGACTTACTGACCTTGAGCGGCGGTGTGGCGAGATTCTAACCACCAGGCGATCGCCACCCAACCTACGACAATAAAGAGCGCTAGCCCCGTAAACTGAGCTGCCCACTTGATGAGCGTATCGAGTGGGACTAACTTGCCTAAAAAGTACGTCAGGCTCACCATGATAGAGGCCCAGGTGACTGCGCCAATAGCATTGCAAAGCAAAAACTTAGGGTAAGGCATTTTTGTGATGCCTGCTAATGGCCCGGCAAAAACGCGCAGTAGGGCAACAAAGCGCCCGAGCAGTACGGCTTTGTCTGCGTTTTGGCTAAAGCGATCGCGCACAGTTTCCAGCTTAGACTCAGGGATTCGCAACACTTTTCCGATGCGCACTAGCAACGGCCAACCCCCGTAATAGCCCAATAGATAGCCACCGCTGTCGCCGATAATTGCGCCTGCGGTCGCTGCACCTAGTACGTACCAAACATTCAGCTCATCACTACCTGCCAAAAAACCACCGACTAAAGTGACCGTTTCACCCGGAATGGGAATGCCCATATTTTCTAGCAGGATGCCACAAAAAATTGCCCAGTATCCGTACTCGCGGGCAATGTCCTGCACTAGCTCTAGCGGTATTAATTCAGCCATTGACTCATCCAGTTGCAGAGCGCTGCTACGAAAGGTTGTTAACTATCTACATACTTATACAGTGTGGCTTGCTTTCTCAATGAGGTCAATTGATTACTCCCCATCTATCAACAGCACGACGAAATAGAACCAGCAGCAGAACCAACGGAAGTGAAATACATTTGTTCGTCTGCTAGTTCCCCAATGGCGTTCCCCGATTGCTTCTATTGCTCATTCACGCTTTTTTTTGCCGTCCGGGAACGGCTAGTTTGCCTGCATGGAGCTAGGTACTTTGGCAAAGCTGGCCATTGATTTTTCGCCTAGCATTTCACTAGGGAAGGTTGGTAAGTCTAGATGGCTGCTGCTTTTGCGGGTGCGAACGGCTAGTCGGTAGCTGGTACTTTGCAATTCGGCCTGTAGCTCGCGGTTCTCCTGCTGAATTTTGGCGACCCGATCTTTGACCGCAGACATCCGCTCGGCAAACTTTTCTTTGTAGATTTTGGGCAGCTCTTGTACGACTTGCTCTAGCATTCGAGTCCGGTCGGTTAGCTCTTGGGTGGTCTGGCAAAGCTGATCGGTTTCTTCGTCTTTGCTCTCAATTTGTGCCTGATAGAAGGCGACTTGCTCTTCGAGTTTGCGCATTTGGTTTCGGAGCGATCGCACTTCTTGCTGATGCTGCTCAGAGACTTCCGGCGTCGGTAAAAAATCCTGATTGCCTTTTACCAATCGAAAAAGCTCCTGGGATAGCTGCTGCACTAATTGATCGCGCATCGTCAGCTCTTCTTTGAGTCTGGCAATCTCTGATTGAGTATTCGAACCGTTACCGCTAGCTAGCTGAGTCACGTGCAAACCTTCCTCTCGCTGAGGTGTTTTATGGTTTTATTTGAAGGAATTGGAAATGTGTCTGGATAAATTAAGGGCCTGTCAGGATATATACCACTTGCCTAGAGGTGGGTAAAACGACAGTATGACTGAAGTGACATGTGCTTTTTAATACCAGATGCTAGCTGCTGATCGGCCTTTTACCAAAAAAAACAGACCCAAATCGCTAGAAATGGGCCTGTTTTTGTATGAGCTATTTTTTTGTATGGTCTACAGCAGTAAAAGTGCCTAAGACCCTAGGGGCGCAGCAGAGGCTTTCTCTGTAGCATCTATGTCACCCGATTCTTCGCTGCCTTCGACCGGAACTTCGAAGCGGATAGTGAGGTAGCGAATGACGTCTTCGCTCAGGCGCATGGCTCTTTCCATGGGGGCGATCGCAGTGCCAGGCGCTTCGTAGTTCATCTGAATATAGATGCCTTCGCGATAGCGCTTAATCTCGTAAGCAAGACGGCGTTTGCCTCTGTGCTGCGTCTCCAAATCTTCTGCGCCGCTCTCTTTGAGCATATCTTGATAGCGGCTAATAGCTTCGTCAACAGCCTCGTCTCCGATGTCGGGACGTAAGATGTACATGGTTTCGTAAAGCGTGTTCATAAATTTTCTAGAAAGGGTGTCCTTGTGGTCAGTGGCTTTTATCTGGACGCTCGCCTATTGATTCGAATAGCTTGCAAATAGCTAATTCTGAATAGGATAGCGTGGAGAAAAGCAAGGGCTTACAATCATACCAACAAAACGAGCTAACATCTCTCCTAATGTGTGTCTATGTCGCAGCGCTATGTCCGTGTCCGATCATTATCTGGACAGCTTCACTATGGCATCCTTCACCCCGATCGGCGGGTACAGGTTTTGGATGCTGCTCCCTGGCGAAACGGTCAGCTTACGGAGATAGAATTGGCGCTAGAGGACTATCGGCTGCTTGCCCCCTGTGCGCCTTCTAAAATCATCGCGGTGGGCCGCAACTATGCAAAGCACGCTGCTGAGATGGGGAATGAAGTGCCGAAAGTTCCGCTGCTGTTTATGAAGCCGCCGACAGCAGTAACCGCTACAGGATCACCGATTTTGTATCCTTCGCAGTCTCAGCGGGTGGACTATGAAGGCGAGCTGGCGGTGGTGATTGGCGATCGCGCTAAAGATTGCGATGTGGCCGAAGCGCATAGCAAAATATGGGGCTACACCATTGCCAATGACGTGACCGCTCGCGATTTGCAACGTCAGGAAAACCAGTGGACGCGGGCAAAAGGCTTCGATACGTTTTGTCCACTTGGCCCCTGGATTGTGAAAGAAATTCCGGCGGGAGCGCATGTGCGGACGTTCGTGAATGATGCGCCGACGCCCGCGCAGTCAGGATCGATTGCCGATATGGTGTTTTCGCCGGAGTACCTAGTGGCTTACATTAGCCAGACGATGACGCTGCTGCCGGGAGATGTGGTGCTGACAGGAACACCCGAAGGGGTGGGCGAAGTGGTGGTGGGCGATCGCATTCGCATCGAAATAGAGGGCATTGGCTGTCTAGAAAACTCGGTACAGCAGCCAAAGCCCAAGCCTCAACCACCCGATAGCGCCGCGCCGCTCAACCCAACCGCCAACAGCGAAAAAACGCCAGACTCAGGAGAGCTAGCGCTTTAATGGGGCAGCCATGGGCCGGTCGAAATGCTAGAAGATCTAAACGCCAGAAGACCTAGAAGATTCGACCTTTGTTAGGTCTAGTAGGGCATCTGCGCATTCACAGCGTCCGAAATGCCAGGAACTTCTGTGTAGCGACCGATAACTGAAAAGACAACGCCGTAAATAACAATAGCCATTCCGCCCAAAAAGAACACGTTGAGCAGCGCTTCGCCTACCACAGGTAGCTGTATAAGGCCCAGCAGACTCAAAATGTAAGTTCCAATTGAGATTGAAAAGCTCACGATAATGGCTTGCAATACGTTAAAGCGAATGAAGCGGCTGATGTTTTGGTTGCGGATGACAAATAAGAAAAGTACGAAAAAGACAACAATCCCGAAAATACTGTTTTCAATATCGATAAGAATTTTTAGGGGTGTTTGAAAGAGCACAAAATATAGCGCGGTATAGATTGGGGGCGCTGCCTGCTGTAGAAAAGGGAGAAAATAGATGCCCGCGCCAAGTGCTGAGGCTAATGGCATCACGTAAGACAGGGCTGCAAACGCTCTATCTAGGGGGGTTGCAGTACTGTTCATCGCAAACTCCTGTAATTAATTTGATATTACTCAGCATAGCTTATTCATCCTGAGCAGGACGCTCTGTGCAATCTGTGGTAGCAACGCTAAGCAGACCGCTCTGATAGCTCGGCAATGCGGAAGCCCATAGCGCATTCGTATTGAGTACAGGCTTTAGGCGTTGGGTGTTCTGAAAGCGGGCCGATGGCTTTATCAACTTCTTTTTGAGTAGCGCGCTCAATCGGTCGACCGCAGCGCAGCCGTCCTTTTTGCCATCTAGGGAGTCCGCTCTGGCTGGCCATAGGGCAGTTGTTGCAAACCGCTGCAGGAGAAAGTAGCTGATTTTTCATGACTATGACTAACATAGGCCAGCGCTTCCTCCGGTTGCCTTGCCGATAAGAGATAAATACATCGCGAAAAAAATGCATCGCAAAATAAATACATTGCAAAGTGCAGGCGCGGTGTAGATGCGGTGCAGATGCATTCGTTGATGGTCTTTATATTAGGCTACCTAATATTAGGCTACCTGTCGGAATAATCTGTATGGGTTATTACAGAGTTTTAGCGCAGCTTCACAAGTAGCAATGCTGTCTTGATGGAAGGCTTAAGTGGGTTTCGGTGTCGTTACGGATGCCGCTGGCAAACTCATTGAGCACCTTTGTTGGCAGCGCGCGGGTTTGGAGGTTTTGCTTCTGGGAGAAAGGAATCTCTCGTTAACGTGAGTAAATGCTGCCAAAGCGCAAAGAAAGGCTGCCGAGAACCCAAAAGCTTTTCAAGCTGGGCAAAAACTGAAAAGTAGTCGTGTATGTTACCATCCAGACATCATTGAGAAATTCATTACGCACTGACTATAGAGGCATGCCAGCAAACAGTCTGGTAGATATGCTCAGGGCATTCGTTAGGATAAACCCATCGAAACGGCATTAGTCTACTGCGAGCAACAGTTCGATCAGGTAGACGGCAAAACCGCCCACGGACTGGTACGCCATTCCGAACGCTACAAGATTGTGGGTGTTTTAGATAGCTCACTTGCCGGTCAAGATGCCGGGGAGGCGCTAGGCGAGCAAACGCAAAACATTCCTATTTTTGTTGACTTAGACGATGCCCTCAGCCAGCTGTCAGATCCGCCAGACTGCTACATTTACGGAAAAGCCCCTCTAGAAGCTTCTATCCTGCCTGAAGAAAGGATGCTGATTCTAGCCGCGATGAAAAAGGGCATGAATATTGTCAATGGACTGCATCAGTTTTTCTCGGAAGATGATGAGTTTGCTGCGGCAGCATTGCAATATAACGTTCAAATTAGAGATATTCGCAAGCCGCCCGGCTTAGAAAATCTGCATGTTTTTACGGGAGCGATCGCCCAAGTTACCGTTCCTGTCATTGCTCTATTGGGCACGGACTGCGCCTGCGGAAAAATGACCACCGCTATAGAACTCAATAAGGCGCTAAATGCGGCCGGTATTCGCTCAATTCTGGTAGCTACGGGCCAAACCGGCTTGATGCAGGGAGCCAAATACGGTGTTTCGATGGACGCACTAGTGTCTCAGTTTGTCATTGGCGAAGTAGAAAATGCCGTGGTGAGCGCATTCCATCAGGAAAGTCCCGATATCATTTTGGTGGAAGGGCAAAGCGCCGTCAGCCATCCTGCCTTCATGAGTTCGGTTGGTATTTTGAAAGGGAGTCTGCCTGATGGGGTTATTCTTCAGCATCCACCTGCTAGAAAGGCTCGCTGCGATTTTCCCAACCTACCCATGCCGACCGTAGAGCGTGAGATTCAGTTGATTGAGTCAATTTCGTCGGCGCAGGTGTTAGCGATCGCACTCAGTCACGAAGGTCTTTTGCCCAGCGAAGTCCCGGCCATTATAGAGCGCTACGAAAAACAGTTTCAGCTACCCACCACGGACGTATTGAGCGACGGTTGCCAGAAACTGGTTCAAGCCCTGAGCGATCGTTTCCCAGCAATCCAACAAAAGCTAGGGCAAACGCTATAAGTCGAAAGCTATCAGTCAAAAACTATCAGTCAAAAATCATAGAGGAAAAGCTAACCAACAAAATTAACTGACCGATCGAAACAAGACTGACCGATCGAAACAAGACTGCCATCCAATATTGGCAATCCATTCAGACTTCACCGTCTGAAAACAAAATGAAGCTATGTCTGCCAAGAATAGAGATCTCTCTCTCTAAAATTCAAGAAAATGCCCGCATACTGTGCGAATTCTACGGACAAAAAGGCATTTCTCTGATGGGCGTTTCTAAGGCGGTACTGGGAGAACCTGCGATCGCCCGAGCGATGATTGCAGGCGGTGTCCAATTTATCGCCGACTCTCGCATCGAAAACATTCAAAGAATGAGGCGAGCCGGTATATCCGCTCAGCTCGTGCTTCTACGCACCGCGCCTAGTCAGGCTGAAGCCACTGTCAAAAGCGCCGATATCAGCCTCAATACAGAATTGCAAACGCTAGAGCAACTCTCTTCCCACGCCAAAGCTCAGCACAAAATTCATCAGGTCATTATTATGGTCGAGCTAGGCGATTTGCGCGAAGGCGTACTTCCCTGCGATCTGGTGGCATTTGTGAGAACAACGCTGAGGCTGTCTCACATTCAAGTGATTGGGATTGGCTGTAATCTAGCCTGTTACGGCGGCGTAAAGCCGAATCGCAGAAACATGGGGCTGCTATCCGAGCTAGTGAGCCTTGTGCAAAACGAACTAGGGATTGCGCTAGCTATTGTCTCTGGCGGCAACTCAGCCAACTACGAATGGGCAAGTTCTACTCAGTCGATTGGAGAAATTAATAATCTTCGAATTGGAGAATCCATTCTCTTGGGCTGCGAAACAGTTGGCAGGCAGGCCATTTTAGGACTCCATACCAACACCTTTCAACTGGTTGCCGAAGTGATCGAGTCCAAACAAAAAGCCTCGCTTCCCTATGGCGAAATTTGTCAGGACGCATTTGGAGACATCCCTAAGTTTAAAGACCGAGGCATCAGGCAGCGATCAATCGTTGCGCTAGGCCGACAGGATGTTTTAACGACTGGGCTAAAGTCAGAACGTCGCCTGGAAATTTTAGGATCGAGCAGCGATCACATTATCCTCGACAGTGAAAACGATCGTCTACAAATTGGCGATGAGGTGAACTTTAAGCTCGATTATGGCGGACTGCTCTCGTCAATGACCTCCCCTTTTGTGGGCAAGGAATTTGTGGGCGATGAGCCTCAAAAAAACGTGCGAACGAACCCCATGCCTATCGGCGCAGAACTCAACTAATCATCACCTTGACATGCTCCCCGGACTAAAAGTCCGAGGATTCTAAGACTAGGCAAACAGACTCTGCTGCTGCTCTATCTTGTGGCTTAACGCTTCAACGGGCATCGCTAGCAAGCTAGTCTTACGCGCCCTCTGCGTTCGTTTAGAGTCGCGGGCTAATCCAGCCCCGACTTGATCTATATTCTGGGCTGCGTTCAAGTCTCTATCGTGCTCAGCCCCACAGCTTATGCAAAGCACTGAGCGAATAGAAAGATCCAGTTTGCCCCAGCGAAAACCACAATCAGAGCAAATCTGAGAAGTGGGTTCCCATCGGCTGATGATGTTGACAGTGCGATTCACATACTGAACCGCTTTACCCTCTAGCATCGTCCTGAATTCAGCCCAGCCCTGCTGAGAAATTGCGCGGCTTAGCTGACGATTTCTCACCATATTGCTAACTGCCAAATCTTCAAGGCTCACCGTTTGGTTCTCACGGATGAGCTTGGT
>JBBSOB010000060.1:0-18826 GCA_038260205.1 Phormidesmidales cyanobacterium | reverse complement strand
GCGAGCATCCCGGTCATAGACCACCTCCGTTTGCCGATAGCCCACCCAGGCAAACAGCCCTTTCATAAATCTTGTTCGCTCAGGCAGCAGCTTTAGCACGTCGACAACCCGCCGGTCGAGCAGTCGAAAATCTCCGGTATCTCTAGGAATCGGCACATTGCTCATTTTCTCCATGACCCGATAAAAACTGTTCGCCGTCATTTTCTTCAGCCAGCTTTCTCCCTGACGCGATCGCCGCCTAGCGTAAACCACGTCGTAGCCCTGACGCCACTTCGCCACCAAATCCCCAATCAGCTCCGGCGGATCTTGTAAATCAGCATCAATCGGCACCACCGCTGCACCTACCGCATAGTCAATTCCGGCTGTTAGCGCCAGTTCCTTACCAAAATTTCGCGAGAGCGCCACCACCTTAATTCGCGGGTTCCGCCGATGATGAACGCCCAGTCCGCTCAGCGTATTGTCATAGCTACCATCGTCCACGCAAACAATCTCGTAGGATAAACCCAGATCGTCTAATACACGCTCTAACCGGTTAAATAGATAGTCAATGTTCGATTCTTCGCAGTAAAGCGGCACCACGACGGAAATATCTATTTCAGAGGCACCGGTAACCGTCGAAGATGAAGCCATATCTGAAAATGTGGTGTTTGCAGCCGTCCTATCCGTAGCCGTCCTATCTGTAGCTGTCATGTCTATGCCTTAGCGATCGGGCTATAACAGAAAGGCTAAATAAGTCCGCTCTCGTCAACTTAGTCCGATTAGCGCCCATCAATCCCTATTTGTCTATTCAATCATGCCCAATCAGTTGCTTTCTTTGCCGTCAGGCTCCCTACAAGTGCCTATTGCTGCACCTCCCGTAGCTGATATTAACCCTTCTGTCGGCCAAGCGCGATCGCCCAAATTCTCCCCTAAATTCTCCTTAGTTATTCCCACCTACAACGAGCGCGGCAACGTCACCCAACTCATTGCCCAGCTAACCACCCTGCTAGACGGGTTTATGCCAGCCGACTATGAACTCATTCTCGTCGATGATGACAGCGCCGATCGCACCTGGCAAGTGGCTCAAGATCTGACGGATCAATATCCGCAGCTACAGGTCATGCGTCGTCAAAAGGAGAACGGTCTTTCCTCAGCCGTTATTCGCGGCTGGCAAGTGGCTCAAGGCGAAATATTAGGCGTTATAGATGCAGATCTTCAGCATCCCCCCGAAGTGCTGCTCAATCTTTTACAGGCGACACTCGATGGCGCTGATCTCTCGGTCGCTAGTCGCCATGTAGAAGGGGGGGGCGTGAGCGATTGGAGCGTCGTTCGGCGGTTCTTATCGAGAGGGGCGCAGGTGCTTGGCCTGATGGTATGTCCGGCAGTCGTAGGCAGAGTGAGCGATCCGATGAGCGGCTACTTTTTGGTTCGGCGCAGCGCGATCGCTGGCCCTATTCTCAATCCACTGGGCTACAAAATTCTGTTAGAAGTCATCGGACGCGGCACCGTCCAAAAGATTGCCGAAGTTGGCTACGTCTTTCAAGAGCGGGCATCGGGTGCTAGCAAGGTTACCTGGAAGCAGTACATAGACTATTTGGGACACCTGATTAGGCTGCGATCGCAGGGTCGAAAATCGCAGGGTCGAAAATCGCAGGGTCGAAAATCGCAGAGCCGCATCACCAGCGTCCATCAAGACTTTCCAACTCGTCGGCTCATTCGCTACGGACTCGTCGGCTTGAGCGGTCTGTTCGTCGATATGGCCATTCTCTACCTGCTCAGCACTCAGCTAGGCTGGGGACTTACCCGCAGCAAAATTATCGCCGCCGAAGTTGCTATCATCAGCAATTTTCTTTGGAACGATGCCTGGACATTTGCCGACCTATCCCAAAGGCAAAGAGGCTGGAGCGCCCGCTTCAAGCGCCTGCTAAAGTTCAACACCATCTGCCTGATCGGTCTGGTGTTGGGCGTTCTGCTGCTGAATATTTTTTACAACTTAGTCTTCCAGCAAAAGCTGAGATATGTGGCCAACCTAATTGCCATTGGCCTAGTTGCGCTTTGGAACTTCTGGATTAACCTCAAGCTTAACTGGCGCACCGCCGCCATCTTGAGGGAGAAATAACGTCAAAGCGCAACCGGGTTGACTGCGTTTATCAACTCGCAGGGGCAAACATCACTCCGCTTGCCAAACGGCCAGCAGCGCCGTCGCTCGCTCAGTACCAGACTCGTTGTCAGCCTTTTCATAAAGCTGCAAAGCCTGCTTTAGCGTTTCTATCGCGGCCCTATTATTTCCTTGGCCCCAAAGTGCTAGCCCCAAGTTGTAGCGAACGCCCGGATCTCCGGGGAACGCGTTGATTAGCCGCCGATAGGCCAGTACGGCCCGCAAATATTGCCCTCGAGCTAGCAACAATTCGCCCATAGCAGCCTGCGCTCCCAATAGATCGGGGTTATATTCAACGGCCTGCTCAAAATGGTTCAGCGCTTCATCTAGGTTGCCGCGATCGCGCAAAATTTCGCCTAGCGCCAACTGAGAATCCGCATCCTTCGCGTTTAACCGCACAGCCTGCTGCAACGTATCGAGTGCCCGAGACTGATTGCCCTGCTTCAGCCAAATCTTAGCCAAGTTGGCATAGACGCTACTTCGGTTTGCATCTAGCGCCAATGCTCGCTCTAACGGCTTCAAGGCCGCATCATAGTTATCTTGAGCTAAATACAACAGGCCAATCGCCTCATAAGCCTGCGCGTTATCGGGGGCTACGCTAACTGCGCGTTCGTAAGCTTCTCTAGCCGCATCGTACTCTTCTAGCCGCAGGAGAGAACCGCCTAGGCCCACTAGCGCATCTGCCGCTCTAGGATCAATATTAATCAAATCGCGATAGGCATCTGCGGCCTGCTCATAACGCTCGTCCATGAATAGGCTGTGGGCCAACCCGTAGTGAAACGGCAAATTGCGCGGGTCGCGATCTAGGGCCAAACGGTAATATTCTGCGGCGGCTTCAAAACTCCCTTGTTTGACTTCCAAGTAGGCAATTCCTGAATAAATTCGCGCATTCTCTCGGTCTATCTGCGTGGCTTGCTGATAAAGCGCGATCGCCCCCGAATAATCGCCCGACTCTACCTTTTTTTGAGCATCTCCTAGCAAATTAGAAAGCTGTTCTGTCTGCTCGTCGCTCAAATCACTGCGGGGATCTTGGGCTAGCAAAACCTGATTCTGTAGCACGTTGCTCGCTAGCATTTCAGTCGGCAATGCGATCGCCCTATCCGCAGCGGCAACGGTCTCCGCCGTAGCGCCCATCGCTCTCGTTCCCATCAGCGCGCCTCCACCAACCGAACCGATAATTGCCAAAAAAAGCGCGAACTTGTTCACGAAACTAATCTCCTAAAAACCCGAAAATAAGCAAAGATAAAGCTAAAGGTGCCTGAAGACGCAGCCCTCCAAAACGCCGTCTTCGAAACATATTTCAAAACGCAGCTCAAGGTCTGACCAATGATTCTATCAACAACCGATTTCATTCAGGGACAAAATATCCAAAATTACCTAGGCGTCGTTACCGCAGAAGTCGTTTATGGCAGCAACGCTCTACGCGACTTTTTTGCGGGCATTCGAGATGTTTTGGGCGGCAGAACCGGGGCTTACGAGCGCGTGTTTGAGAAGGGTCAGCAAGATGCCCTCAAAGAACTAGAGGCCAGAGCCGCGAAAATGGGCGCAGATGCGGTGCTAGGCGTACAGATTAAGACAGATACTATCAACATAGATGGTCACGGCGTACTGATGTTGATTACGGCTAGCGGCACGGCTGTGAAAATGTAGGTCAAGCCGCCTGCATCGCGACCGCCCATCAGCTCCGCTCTGCCTATATTCGACGAAAAACAACCGATAAGTTGTTAGCAGGCATTTCGACAATCCGATCTAGCTTAAGACCATGTGCTTCAGCTAGTCGAACGACGGCTTCTAAGTCTCTAATTCCCCACTCAGAGTTGCGATCGCGCAGCATTAAATCAAAAGCCTCATTGCTCTTTGCACTCTGCCGACCCTCCCGCTTAAACGGCCCGTACAAATACAAAATACCGCCTGTCGACAGCACCCGTTCCGCACCCGCCAGCAAATGCTCACACATTTCCCAAGCAGAAATGTGAATCATATTGATATTTACAATTGCGGTAATCGGGGCCTCAGCGAAGTCATCGGTTTCTACCGGCCAAGGGCGATCGCACACATTCAAGTTCAGCGGCGGCAAAACCAAATTTTCAGCCGACACAGCCTCTCCCCACGCCTGAATACTTTCCCTAAGTTCAGCCACCTGCTCAGTCGGCACCCAGCGCACCTGAGTAAGATGTGACGCAAAAAAAGCAGCATGTTCGCCCGTGCCGCTCGCAATCTCAAGCACCGTGCCAAAATTGGGCAACACCTGCTGAAGAATCTCCAAAATTGGCTGACGATTCCGCTCAGTGGCGGGCGCATATTGACGAAGGTTTGACATAGGGCAAAATTTGAAGGAGCAATCTAGAAAATGTTGCCCATCTAGCCGATCTATAAGTTCCGAAAGAGTCTGCTTATCTACAGGCCAATAAGAGCTAACAAAATCGTCAGAACACTAATACTATATTCTTCCGGCACTAAGTTCCCCAAACCCCATCTCCCCAGAAGCCAAGTCCTTAAGAACCCAATCCCCCAGCGCTACCGGCAGAGCCAGCAGGCAAATTCAACAGCATTTCAGCCGTTCGGTAATAGGTCGCCCAGTAGGTAGTTTCAGGTCGCGATCGCCACTGCTCTCGATCCACTCGAAGCGCCAAAATAGGTACGGTAACGCCATCGCCCTCAGCCACGACCGTAACCGACACATTCGTAATCAACAAATCCTGATCGAAACTGCGCTGCGCGCCAGCTCTAGCCGCCATTTCTGCTCGGCGCAAAAGCGTATCGTAAGTTTCGCCTGATTCTCGAGCCAAAAACAGGTCTAGACGAGAGGTATACGCCTGAGAAGCCTGTGGAGCAATCAAAGCTTCCGTTAGCCAAACGCCCGTTCCGCCAATGATGGCCGCTAGCCCAGCCGACAAAACAGATCCCTGCCAGGAACCAGTCGAGCGTCGTCTGCTTTGGCTAGCACGGCGAGTTTTCAAGCCGCTGTAGCCGCTATGGCCGGAATAATAGCTCATACGTCCCGTTGCACGTCCAAAAGCACGCCCAGAACGTCCAGACTGATAGCAAAGTGGCCACATAAAATTAGATCAAAACGATTGATTCACCTATCAAGTTTCCCAGTTTAGAAGAGGCCGTCACACTTTGACTAGCCGCTTTTTTAATCGGTAGCCCAATCCGGCTGCAAATATTTGCTGGCATATTTGCTGGCAGATGGTCATTCAATGACCTACATTGATTAAAATTCGCTTGTCAAAGTCTCGGAGACCGCTCATGGCTAACTACTGGGTCATCACCATCGGCATTAATCAATATCGGCATATTCAGCCGTTAATGCATGCTCAAAGCGATGCACTTTTCACCCATAAATTCTTTACCGAAGAAGCGGGCATTGCGGCTAATCACTGCGTTCTTCTTAGCGACTTAGCCACCTCCGTAGGCGCACAGGTGGTTTATCCAGACAAGCCTGCGATCGCCCAGTGGATCCAAACTATCATCACGCAAGTTGGCCCCGGCGACGTTCTCTGGTTTTTCTTTAGCGGCTACGGCACTCAGCTAGATGGCGCAGACTACCTCATGCCCATTGACGGCGACCCCGATCAAATAGCAGAAACCGGCATCGCCCTCTCCGACTTGATCAACACCGTGGCTCAGCTTCCCACCGACAAAGCGGTTTTAGTACTAGACATCAATCGCTCGCAGGGCGCATTAGCCGGACACACTATTGGCACACAGGTTATCAAACTTGCCGAGCAGCGCCATGTCGCGACGCTGCTTTCCTGCCAGCCAGAGCAGTACTCACACGAAACTTTGGGCGTCCGCCACGGACTGTTTACAGCGGCTTTGCTAGAAGCCTTGCAGCAGGGACACAACACGCTCGGACAAATCAACGACTATCTTGCCAAGCGCTTGCCCGAGCTATGCGAACACCACTGGCGGCCTGTCCAAAACGCAGTCGCTATCATGTCGGACGAACAAAAGATTGCCGTGCTCGTCCCAGAACTCATAACCAGCCTTAACTCCATTACGTCAGACGCAACCACGTCCGATCTCAACAGCGACTTCACGGCTCAAACCTCAGACATCACTACGGGCACCGCCACTGATATCACCACGGACGCTGTTACCGCTGCTGCTGTGGGGGTTGGCGCGGGGGCGATCGCCAGCAGCACTCACCTCACCGAACAGTCCTATCCCAAAGAGCCAGCAGGCACCGAATTGTATCAAGCAAGCCCAACCGCAGATACGACCATAGACAGTATCCGCACAGGGCACAAAGCTAGTACCACCCAGACATTAGAACCTGTAGAGCCGGTAGCGCCTGGAACGCCTAGTAGCAGCGCAATTGTCCCTTACACAACAGATTCTGATGAAAGTCCCGACGCAATCACCGGCGCAATCGATGGTGCGACGCTTCGCAACTGGGGCCTGTTAGCGCTAGCGCTGTTGATGGGCCTAGTTTTACTCAAACAGCCCTTCGTTAAAGCCGCTTGGGATGGCCTAGTAAATCAGCCAGAAATCGCCACTGGATCGGACTCAGGACAGGCAAAAAGCGATTCAGAAACAGTTGACGCAGCCGCGCCCGTGACCAAAACCTTAGCCGAAGAACCAGCGGACATAAGCGACACCGCTACAGCCTCAAAAAATACGGCCTCAGAAAGCTCAGAATCGGGCAATACGCAGCCGAAAAATGCAGCCCAGCCAAAGGCCACCTCTAGCAACTCGGCTAACAACCCCGCTAGCGCAAGCGGCTCCGAGGGCCAGACTGCTGCACTTATGGCCCAAGCCAACGCAGCCCTAGAGAAAAAGCAATACTCAGAAGCGTTGATGGCGCTCAAAGAAGTCCCCAAAGATCAAAGAGACAGCAAATTCTCCAGTCTTCTAATTAAAGCTAGGGTTGGCGCATCCGAAGCCGAGCAAATCAATACCGCTTTACTCACCGATGCGCTGACATCCATTCAGCCTGCGCAGGCGTCCCAGTTTACAGAAGCGATCGCCAAAGCTAGGCGCATCCAACCCGGCGAACCCATTTACGAAGAAGCGCAGCAAAATATTAAAAGCTGGAGCCAAACTATCCTTGATATCGCCGAGGGCAGAGCGGCTACCGGAAATCTAGAAAGCGCGATTTCCGCCGCCCAAGTCATGCCCCGAGACAATGCTGAAGCCTACCAAAAAGCCCAGAACAAAATTGCCTTCTGGCAACAACGTCAACAAAGCAGAGCCACTATCGAAGCGGCCAAAACCATTCCCAAAACCGGTGAGGCCAGCACCTATCAGGAGGGTATCGTTAAGCTCAGAGAAGTGCCGATTGAGCACCCAGAGTATGAAACGGCTCAGCGCTTGGCCGATACCTGGAGCGATCGCATTTTCAGCATCGCCCAAGCTAGAGCCGCTCAAGATAGACAAGAAGCAGCCATTCAAGCGGCGATTTTAGTTCCCGCCGGAACAACCGCCTACGAACCCGCGCAGCAAGCAATTCGCCGCTGGCGCACCGAAGCTAAAAACAACTAAACCAGTTAAAAAATAACTAGAGTAACTAAAACAGCTAACTAGAAGGCTGGGCCGTACTGCGGACATCGGTCAATCCATCGACAGCCGCTTGCAGACAGGCCTCTAGCTTTTGCTGCTGGGCCAACAGTTGCTTGCAGGTTTGATAGCGAGCGATCGCCGTACTGACGACGGCAATTTGCTCAGGTGGACATACTTGCGATCGCACCTGACCTTCATCACTTAGCCAGCACAGTCGGTACTGCGTCCTAGCCGGTTCAAAATTGCGCCCTTCAGGCCAAGCATTACGAGCAGACAACCTCTGTCCTAGCTCGTAATGCTCTAACGCCTCCACATATTGCATCAGCGCCTCCGCATCGCCATGTCGTAGCAATGTCGCCTCAGGGCAAGCGCTCCCTGGCTCAACCGATGACGCCAGATCCAAAGAGGACTCCAACCAACCATCGACCATCGGCCCCTGTGCATGGAGGCCCTCAATGGCCTTTACCACCCGGCGTAGCTTGGTTTGCCAGACCAATACAGCCTGCTCAATATCTCTTAAAAGCTTAAGCGCCATCACTGGCTTAACCTCATGCCGATTGCTATGGGGCGAAGCGATCGCCATCTCGGGTAACAAAACAGCCGCTGCCGACGGCGAGGAACATGAAGAGGAACGTTCTAAATTTTGGGTTGAGCACGCTTTTGCATCCTTTATAGCTTTTGGCATCAGCATATCTAAAGATAAATAACCCACAGACAATGACAGCAGAAACAACGACAGAAACAGTCAGCGGTGCTATTTTCTCATAAAATGAGTCAGTCTTAAACAGCGCGATCGCCATCGTCATGACGCTAACGGGTATTCTAAAAGGTAAAATCCCGGCAGCAAAATGGCCAAACCCTTTCTAAGATATTTGCCCGCCAAACTCCAGCCCCTAAGCGCGCCCGCCGCATGGATACCGCTGACCACCTTTGCGCTGATCAGCATTTTGCTGTGGGAGTATTGCCAGAATCCAGACTGGTTCGAGCGAGATCCTATTCTCAATGCCAACCCAGAATCAGCGCTAACGCCAGATGAACAGGCCAAACTCTCCGAAATTGACACAGTAGACTTGCTGCTAAAAGGGGCGCAAGCGTCTAATCCGCTGTCTAGTCCGCTGTCTGGTTCTAAAGCCCCAGGTGATACCTCAGACATCCTAGCCCCAGTTGATTTAGACGCCGAAACCGCCAAGGGCGATCGCCAACTCGCAAACCGCAGCGATCCCTTTGGCGCTTATGCCTCAGAATATAAATTTACAGGCCCAAACCGCTCCAGCGCAGAAACGTCAAACGCCTCGACCAGCCAAAACTTAGGCCCCAACAATGTTCCGTCTACAGCCTCCGCTGGCTTTGGCAGCGTGGCAGAGAGTCCATCGCTAGCGGCCACCCCCAGCGCACTCTCCGAGGCCATTGATCGACAAGCAGCCATAAAAGCGGGTGAAGCACAGCGCAACGGTAGCACTAACGCATCACCTGGTTTCCTTGCTCAGCCCTCTGGCAGAAGCACAGCAGAAAGCTTCTCCCAAAGCGGCCTTTCTCAAAGTGGCCTTTCTCAAAGTGGCCTTAGCCTTAACGCTGCGCAAGCTTCCGAAAACGTCTCTACTTCCCCTATCCAAACAACCCCAGCAATGTCCCCGCTGGTAGGCCCCGTTCAAAATCCACCAGCTGTTCCCTTCTCTTCAGAAACAACCTTCCCCGGACAAATCGGCACTGTTCAGGCGTCACCCATAGCCAGACCCCTCCTACTCAAACCCACTCCGCCTGTGGGCACCGTTTATACCGCTCCTAGCTCTACGCAGCCAGAGCAAAATCGCCGCGCTAGATAAACAGACCCAAAAGGAGTCCAGGAGATCTTCTAATACGCTGAGGCTGAATGGATAGATTTAGTTAATCACGTCCGTAAATTTTCCGTAATATTGCGATAAGTCCAGCGTTTTCAGCTCTAAAACGCTTAATCCTTATAGAAAAATTACCAAAGCCCTACCAGATTCAGCTTATAGTTTTACTAGCTTAAAGGAGCACCCAAACCTCGCTATCTAGCTGACGCCATACCTGGATTCAAACCCATAACGTCTTGGCCAACCGCGCTAGTCGTAGAATGCAAAAAATCCTGATTGTTGATGACGATAGTACGCTTAGAGCCGCGCTAACGCGGTACTTAAAAGATCGCGGATTCATAGTCCACAACGCCGCATCAGGAATTGAAGGGTTTGATAGCTTTATTGAAAACGCACCCGATTTAATTGTTTCAGACGTTGTGATGCCAGAAATGAACGGCTTTGAGCTGTGCATCAAAATTAGGGAAGCCGAGCTAGGCCAACTGGTACCCTTCATCTTTCTCTCTGGCCGCTGCGACCTAGAAGATCGCATTCAAGGACACAGCATCGGCGCAGACGACTATTTAGTCAAACCCTTCCATCCCAGAGAACTCATTGCCAAAATAGAAGCCCAGCTCGCTCGAGCCAATCGCATTTACTCCGAGATTGAGCGCGCGCTGCAGCAGCTAAAACCAGCGGCCAGCCAACAGCCCCAATCGCCATTGCCGCTGACCCCCGCCGAAGAAAAAGTGTTTTGGGAAGTCGTTCAGGGTTTTACTAATAAGAAAATAGGCGATCGCCTATTCATCAGCCCCCGCACCGTACAAACGCACCTGAGCAATATTTTAAGCAAGCTATCGCTAGAAAATCGCTCGCAGCTCATTCGTTACGCTTTTGAAAATGGGCATACCTCCCCACAAAGAGCAGAAGAAGCACCAAAACCTATGCTCAAAAATCTAGCAATCCGTTCAACTAGGCCGACAACTCATCAGACCGCACCTGCAAAACATTAGTTCCGTATATTACTGAATATTGCCAAATATTGCTGATGCAGGCTTCTGGTCAGGCGTCGGTCAGGCGGTATGTTCTGCGAATGCTCGGCGCATAGTCCAGTATTCATCTATTATTGTGAGGCTAACTTAAGCGCTGAGCTGTTCGATCTGTTACCGTCAAAGTATGTATTCAAACGCTACCGAATCTCCTGATTTTGCTACTCGCCCCGGCCAGGACAGTTTAGACAGCGGTTTAGACAGCGGTTTAGACGGCCCCCTAGCAAGCAACTCAGATAAAATTAAGTTGCTGACCGCAGAGCTGCACTCAGACAGCTTTAAGAAGAGAATTCAGGCCGTTCATGACCTAGCCGAGCTGGGCACAGCAGACGCAGACCAAGCGTTGATAGAAAGCCTTCAGTCGTACGGAAAAATCAATCCGAATGACAGCCACATAGACGACCAAGCTGCGGTCTATGGCAGCGCCTACCAGCACATCTTCAAAGCAACATCAGCCGCAGCCACGTCATTCATACAACAAGCCTCCACCGGCATTGTAGAAGTCATCTCGGAGCGCAATGTAGACTACGACGAGCTTCAGCAATTGCTCATTCAACAAAATTATCAGGCAGCCGATAAATTAACCACTGAGCTGATGTGCGAAATCGCGGGCGAAACCGCTATCAAACGCAAATGGGTGTATTTCACCGAAGTCAGTCAGTTTCCTAACGCCGACATCCTCACCATCGACACGCTCTGGAGAGCCTACTCCGAAAACAAATTTGGTTGGAGCCAGCAGCGTCATCTCTGGTTGCGTTTAGGTCAAGACTGGGAAAGACTATGGCCTCAAATCAACTGGAAATCTTCAGCCGGAGCCTGGACTCGCTATCCCACAGAATTTGTTTGGAATTTAGCCTCAGCGCCAGTGGGACACCTGCCGCTATTTAACCAGCTTAGAGGCGTTCGAGTCATGAACGCCCTCCTAGATCATCCAGTGTGGTCTCGCAACGAGCGGGACTAAAAGGCAGGAGTACTCAGTATCTAGTGCGGCTGCAAGAAAGATGAAACCCTGGTTTTCATACTTTTTTCATACTTCGTTTTCATACTTTGAAGTTTGGCCGAGGGTGAAACACGGCATTTGCTGAGACAGAACGATATTCCTGTCGCCAGCTAGGATTGACTAACGTTTGTGCTGCGCCTAGTAGCTGCCGAGGATGGTCGATCAAAAAAGCAGGATCTTGAGCCGCTAGGGCATCCCGGCTGCTAAATCCCCAGGTAACTGCTGCCACTAAAATGCCAACTTGCTTAGAAGCATCAACATCTCTCGTCTCGTCGCCTACGTATATAACCTGGGAGAAGTCCAAATCGCCCTTTCGCACAATTCGCTTTAGCACCCGAGCCTTACTCAGCAGGCCCACGCCGCCCTGCACCGACTCAAACACATCCGCAATACCGTGTAGCGCTAAAAACCCTTCGATATTTCGCCGAGAATTAGAACTCATGATCATCAGGCGATGATTATGAGCGAGCAAATCTCTAAGCGTCGGCACCAAATCCAACGCAATTGGCACAGAATTGATTTCCGCCGTCATTTCCCTGCGTACGCGACGCAGCAAAAAAGGCAGCCGAAACAGCGGCAGCTCAGCTTGTCGCAGCATCTCTTTAGTGCTTAACGACTGATAGTATTTCAGCTTTTCAGGCGTGGTTGGAGAATAGCCATATTCCGGCGCAATGCGATTGGTAATCCGCACAATTGCGCCTAATGTGTCGGCAATTGTGCCGTCAAAGTCAAAAATTAGAAAAGCCACTTAATTCTAGAGATTGAGCAGGGTGAGGCCGGGCACACCTAACTTCATCATACGATATAGCCGTTTTTCTTTTGAATCCTTCTACCCGCGTTTCTACGGATAGTGTGTTGAGAAGTTAATACTAGAGATATTCGAGCTATGGGTGGCTCATATCAGGTTTTTTGGCGGCGATCGCGCTACTTCCAGCGCCCCGAACGTAAAATACTGGCGATCAGCCACAGCCCCAAAAAAGAAGCCGCCGCAAACAGCAAAGCGCTTAGCCCCTGGAGCTGACTCGTTTTTTGTCCTGTAGAAATAATAGCTGCACCAATAATCAGCGAGCCAACCACCGTACTAAAGGCCCGCCGATTAGCCGATCTCTCTAGGCTGCGCTGCAAAGAATCCATGCCCTGAATGGTCAAATTCCACTGCAAGGTTTCATCGCTTAGTCGATCTAGCAGAAAGCCAAGCTGGCGGGGAGCCGAAAGCGAAAAATTGCGAAATTCCAGCCCGGTTCGCAAAAAAAGCTGAGCTGGGTTGTCTCCCACCAACTGCTGACGAAACAAATCCACCATTAAAGGCTGAATTTCATCCATCAAATTGATATTGGGATAAAACTGACGAGCCGCGCCCTCTAAATTGGCTAGAGACTTGGTAAACAGTCCAATATTTGCAGGCCATCTCAGGTGATTGCGAACGCCCGTCTCAATTACGGCGCTAAAGGCTTCCGCCGTATTGAACTGGCCTAGCGTCAGCCCGTAGTAACGGCCCAGCAGGCGGCTGTAATCACTTTCCAATCTCACTAAGTTCACGGGCTTCAAAGGTTCTGTCATCTTTAAGGTAAGCTGCGCACACCGTTGAGCATCCGAACTCACAATCGAGAGCACCAGCTCCGTCAAAATTGCCCTGGTTTGCGGATCGATTCGACCCATCATGCCGCAGTCTAAAAGCGCAACGCGGCCATCGTCGAGATAAAAGATATTTCCTGGATGAGGATCGGCGTGAAAGAATCCGGTGACAAAATATTGAGCTAAAAAAGCTCTAAAAAGTAGTGAAGTAACCTCTGCTCGTTTACTTTCATTTTTTGAAGGCAGCAGTTTCTTAAAAGGATTATCAGTGAACGTGCTGCTAAAGGAGCTGTTTGCTGACTCGGCGGGTAAGTTCTCTGGCGCATCTACCGGTAAGTTAGCCAGTAGCAGAGGGCTACCTGCCAACCACTCCATTACCAAAATTTTAGAATTGGTCAGCGGCCAGAGAATCTTAGGCACCGTCAGTTTTTCGGCATCTACCCAGGCGCTGTTTTCCATATCGTGACGCAGCTCATCGGTATAGCGAGCCTCAATCGTAAAATCCAGCTCCGCTGTCAACGCAGACTTAAACTCTTCGGCTAGCTCCACAATGTTGTATCGTTGCCCAAATTGCGTCACCGCAACCAGCTTGGCAATGTCTTTAATCAGCGCCATATCGCGCTCTATTTGCTTATCAATGCCGGGGCGCTGCACCTTAACGGCCACTGCCTGACCGCTTTTGAGTACCGCTCGATGAGTTTGACCGATGGAGCCAGCCGCGATCGCCACATAATCCATCTCGGCAAACACCTCCTCCACTGCCCGCCCCAGATGCTGACGCACATAGTCCTCAATCTGCACCGCAGGCACCGCAGGCACCGTAGACTGCAAAGAACTCAGCGCCTCAATATAGCGAGATGGCAGCAAATCGGGGCGCGTACTCAAGAGCTGACCTAGCTTCACATACACTGGCCCTAGCTCAATCAAGATATTGCACAGCACAGCAGGCGAAGGTAATTCTGGCTCATCGGAAGCTTTACCTAAAACTAGCTGGCGCATGTAGTCCCAGCCATTGCGCAAAAAAACCTCTACAATCTCTCGCTGCCTGGAGAGTAGCGTCGGCGTTAAAATCGAGGGAAGAGGAGAACGGGGCATTTAAGCAACTGCATCGTAAGGATTGCTTAGATGCTAGCAACTTTGCAGCCGGTTCCGTGACGCCCTAAAGGCAGTCCTTAAATTGCGATCGCGGCTTCTACCTAGCACTGAAAATTTTTAGCCAACACCACTAGCCAAGGTGCAGACTTTATCTTAGATTAATATCTATGCAAAAAGTTTTTAGATAGATTTAAGTCTATGGACAATCCAGTTATCAAAATATAACTATGTACCCTGTAACCTTGGCGATAGAAGCCTGCATTTTTGCAACTATTCTATGTGGCTTTTTAGGGCTGTTACTCAGGCACAACCTGATCTTAAAAATTTTAGCAATGGACGTGATGAGTACAGGCGCGATCGCTCTCTACGTCCTGATCGCCACCCACAGTGGCAAATTTGCGCCCATTGTCTCTAGCAGCAACCCCCCTGCAGCCCTTGCAAACTACGCAGATCCAGTTCCGCAAGCCGTCATCTTAACCGCCATTGTCATCGGCTTCTCCATTCAAGCGCTGATGCTAGCGAGCGTAATTAAACTATCGAGCGGTCAAGATTCCTTAGATTGCGATCGCCTAGAAAACAGTTTTTCCAGCGAACCCTGGTCAAAGGAGAGCGCTCAATGATGATAGCTACCCTTATTTGGATCGCCCTGCCTCTCTTTCTAGGGTTTAGCATTGCGCTGTTTCCAAAATGCGATCGCCCCTTTACGCTGATTATTGCGATCGCCTCAGCCGCCTACGGACTTACCCGCATTTTCATTCTAGAACCAACCACCCTCCTCCTCACAGACCGTTTCGGCGTCACGCTAATAATCGATTCACTCAGCGGCTACTTCATCCTTACAAATGCGCTAATCACCGCCGCCGTGGTTCTTTACTGCTGGAAAGATCATTTAGCTCAGGGCAGCACCGCATTTTTCTATACCCAGATCGCCATTTTGCACGGCAGCATCAATGCCGTGTTCATCTGCGCCGACTTCATCAGTCTATACGTAGCCCTAGAAGTCATCAGCATCGCCGCTTTTGTCCTGATCGCCTATCCGCGAACCAAAAAATCTTTTTGGGTAGCTTTGCGCTATTTGATGGTTAGCAACACGGCCATGTTGTTCTATCTCATTGGCACGGCTCTGGTTTATCAAGCTAGTCATTCATTTGCCTTTGAAGGACTCAAGCAAGCACCGACAGAAGCGATCGCCCTGATCTTTATGGGCCTACTCGCTAAAGGCGGCATCTTCATTTCTGGGCTGTGGCTGCCGCTAACCCACGCCGAATCTAAAACACCCGTATCTGCTATTCTTTCAGGCGTTGTCATCAAAACCGGCGTCTTTCCGCTCGTGCGCTGCGCCTTACTCATGGAAGAGCTAACGCCTGTTATTCAAATATTTGGCGTCGGCTCTGTCTTGCTCGGAACAGTCGGAGCCGTTTTAGAAAAAGACACCAAGCGCACTCTGGCCTTTAGCTCTATCTCTCAGATGGGCTTTGTTTTAGCCGCGCCCGCCGTCGCCGGATTCTACGCCCTCTCGCATGGATTGGCCAAATCAACTCTCTTTTTAACCGCCGGTAGCTTACCGAGTCGCAGCTTCTCGGAGCTACAGAAAACGCGTACAAATCAGTCTCTTTGGATAGTCATGGCGATTGCCAGCCTCTCCCTATGTGGATTTCCTTTACTCGCCGGATTCAATGCTAAATCACTGGTTTTGGCAGATCTGTCACCCTGGTTATCGACGACTCTCCTTATCGGTTCTGTGGGCAGTGCGATCGCCTTTGCAAAGTTTATCTTTCTACCCATTGGCCTCACCCAAAAAACGGATCCCAATTTCTCAAACCTCTGGCCAGCCGTTATCTTGTTACTCATTTCACTGATTGCACTCAGCACAACAAACCTTGGAATCTACACCAGTGAAAACATCGCCAAGGCTTTAATAACAGTAGCTGCTGGCTGGTTAATACATCTACTGGTCTTACGGACAAATCCATATCAGCTACCTAAAGCGGCTGAAAAAATAGAACACTTAATCGGCGGCATGAGCCTTGTCTTAATCCTTTTATTCTGGACAATACTGCAATGGCAATCCTTCCCGACCTAATTTTTGTAATGACCATTTGGCTGTTGATTACGACTGATACAAGTCTGGCAAATATTGGCATTGGCATTGTGATCGCTCTGCTCTTGACCCAAAGAAGCCAAAAAACGACGAACCACTGGAAAACCGTCGTCAGCCTGCTATTGAAAATTGTTGTCGCGATTCCAATGGCCTATATCGAAGCCTTTGAGATGATTCTACGTCCGCACAATCACGAAGTCATTACGACGATGCCCGCCTTCTCTGCGCGCGATCGCCAATCTTTTGAAATTACCTTTTTAGAGATTTTTCTAATTACATTCACGCCTAAAACTATCGTGCTAGACCAGCGAGCAGACGGCGGATACGACGTACATAAAGTCGTTAGGGGGCGAACGTAATGGGACTCGTCATGATTGTGATGGTTTTGACTCTGTTGATCCCGCTTTATACCGCCAATCGGAGCGTAGACATTTGGGAAAAGATGCTGTCTCTGGCCAGCACTGCCACTAAAACTACAATTGCGATGCTGACGCTTTCAGTCTGGCGGGACGACTGGATGATTGGCTTAGTCGGCGTATTGATATTGAGCGTCGGGAATGCTGCGCTGATGCTACTCGCGCATGTTTTAAGAAGGCGAAACCTATAGCATCCTCAGCATGATCAGAATAATCAAGGAGAGAATTCGTGATTTTTTGGATTAGCAACTTTTGTATTGGCATCGGCCTGATCTTTTGGGTTTGGGGAACGCTGCCGCTTCTGAGCGATCGCACCATCCTATTCAAACTTCATAGCCTTTCAGTATCAGACACTTTAGGCTCTATGGCCATCCTCTTCGGCCTCCTGCTCAAAATTCCTCGGGAATGGCCCTTACTCATTCTCGCTCTCATCGCCCTTGTCCTCTGGAACACCGTATTGGGCTACGTTTTGGCCTATTGCTCTATCAACAAACCCAGCTCATGACTGACACTATCCCAACTTTAATGATTGCCAGCCTGCTACCGCTTTCATCTTGTCTGTTAGTGCTACAGACTAATCCCTATAACGCCCTGGTTATGCGCGGGATGTTGGGTGCGATCGCCGCTCTCCTATACGCCACTTTTGGCGCAGCCGATGTTGCGCTTACAGAAGCCTTAGTGGGCACCCTGCTTTCTGTTGTTTTGTATGCGATCGCCATCCGCTCAGCTTTGAGTAATGTTCCTCAGCCCCCAACTCCTCAGCCCCCAACTCCTCAGTCCCCGACTCCTCAGCCCCCAACCCAATCATGAAATGGCTATATGTTTTTGCGGCGATCGCCTTCTTCGCCAAAGTGCTGCTGTTCCCTGGCTCCATCCCCGCCCTCGCTAGCGAATCTGCCGTTACCCTCATCCTCGAAGACAGCGGCGTCTCCAACACCGTATCCGGCATCGTCTTCAGAAATCGCCTCTACGACACCCTCTTCGAAGTCATCGTTTTCACCATAGCCATTATGGGCGTTCGCTTCCTCATGACTAACGAACAACCCGCTCAAACCATCACCCAGTTCACCGATGCGCCTTCCGTCATCTTAGCTCGCACCGGAGCGACCGTCACCGCCCTGATCGGCATAGAACTTGCCATTCGCGGCCACCTCAGTCCAGGCGGCGGATTTGCAGCCGGAATCGCGGGTGGCACCGCCGTAGGACTGATCGCCATCACGTCCTCCACCGCCAAAATGGAAGACAAATATCAGCAATGGCACGCGGCGACCTGGGAAAAAATATCGGTATTGTTGTTTATTGCGATCGCCCTTCTCTCCCTCTCTGGCCTAGAGCTACCGCAAGGCACTCCCGGCGACCTCCTCAGCGGTGGCTGGATTCCTATTCTCAATATCTTGGTCGCCATCAAAGTAACGCTAGGATCGTGGGCCGCTGTTCTGATCTTTGTCCGATATCGCGGGCTGCTGTAAATTTAGAATTTAAAACCGCGCTCAGGAGCATTCCACCATGGCTGGCAGACTCACCACTCACATTTTAGACACCGCCCAAGGCCAGCCCGCCGCAGACGTAACCGTAGAACTATTTCAAATCAGCTTATCTCAGAACGCAAAGCTGATCAAAACCCTAACCACCCACGCCGATGGGCACACCGACCAGCCACTACTGACTAGCGGGGAAATGAAAAAAGGCACTTATGAGCTGCGATTCGCAATGGGCGGCTATTTCGCAAAGCAATCAGAAACGCTCCCCGATCCACTATTTCTAAACATTATCCCGATTCGTTTTAGCATTGCTGATATTAGCAAGCACTACCACATTCCATTAATTTGCTCTCCCTGGTCTTACAGTACTTTCTTACAGTACTTATAGAGGCAGCTCAGTTAATTAATAACCCAGTTAATCAACAACAATTCCAGTTGTTCACAAATCTGCGTCTGAAGCTGAACATAAGGTTTTACCGTAGCTTCTAACCTTCCTCGAAAAGGTTCTAGAGCCAGCGGAAGCAGAATTTTGTCGTCAGTCTCGCTTTTTGACATTATTCTACCTCTCGCTGATAACTAGTCACCCCTGAAAAACTACTTCAGGTCGCGCTACGCGGGTGTTTCGGTCTGTGAATAGCGCGGTAGAATTG
>JBBSOB010000059.1:0-18915 GCA_038260205.1 Phormidesmidales cyanobacterium | reverse complement strand
GTCGGCTTTCCCAACGTCGGCAAATCTGCCTTGATCAACCGATTGCTCAAGCGTAAAATTGTCGAGAGTGCGCGCAAAGCAGGCGTAACCCGTCAGCTCCGGTGGGTGCGCATTTCAGACGAGCTAGAGCTGCTAGATGCGCCCGGCATTATTCCAGCTCAGCTAGACGATCAGATTGCTGCGCTGAAGCTAGCCATTTGCGATGACATTGGCAAAGCAGCTTACGATACGCAAAGAGTAGCAGCGGCCTTTGTCGATTTGCTTAAAGATTTAGACATCGCCGAGCAGTCGCAGACAAACACAGAGCTGCCAATGCGCACCCAGGCATTGCTCGAACGCTACGGCCTAGATCCTAAAGGCGGTACAGGCGAAACCTATTTGCAGCAGTTGGCCGATGCCAAATTTAAAGGATCGCAAGAGCAAGCCGCCCAAAAGATCCTGACTGAATTTCGTAAAGGGATACTCGGTCAGCTGATGTTGGAATTGCCGCCCGCTGCACCGACCGGTTCTTAGCCTTGAGAAACGGGTAGTCTAGCAGCAACGAAACTCGTTTTGTTGTTCGCTAAAAGCTTGGCAGTGCTTGTGTCTACCCATCGCCGGTTAAGGGTTTCAGTTGTCGCGCCAGATTTGGCGGGGGGCGGAACCATGCGCGTCTATCTGGTTGCCAACGCATTGCAGCAGATGGGCTGTGAGGTCACGGTGGTTGGCCCGCAGTTTGGAGCGCAGCTCTATCCCACCCCGCCGCAGAACCTCAACGTTTTGGCAGTGCCAGCTAGGCGATCGCTCCATTACGCTCAAGATCTGGCCAAGCTGCTCTCTAATATAAATGGAGATATCCTCTACGCCATTAAGCCGCGCCCGACCAGCTTTGGCACGGCGCTGCTAAAAAAAAGCTTCTCACAGCCCTTTTCAAAACGGCCTGTCATTGTTGATATTGACGATTGGGAGATGAGCTGGTTCGAGCCTTATCGCCCTAAATATAAGCAGCTAGCGCGAGATCTTTTCAAGCCCACCGGAGCATTGCACAACCCAGAACATCCCCTCTATCTAGAATGGATGGAACATTGGGTGGGCAAAGCCGATGGCGTTAGCGTCGCCACCGATTTTTTGCAAAAACGCTTTGGCGGATACTATCTGCCCAACGGCAAAGACACTCAGATATTCGACCCGGCCCATTACAACCCAACGCTCAGTCGCCAAAAGTACGGGTTAGCAGACTACAAAGTGCTGATGTTTCCAGGCACCGCTCGTCCTCACAAAGGCTTGGAAGACGTTTTAGCGGCGATCGCCCAACTCGATTGGCCTGACTTACGGCTGGTGATTGTAGGCGGGCGCAAACCTGATGGCTATGAGGATGCGCTGTTTAGCCAGTGGAGCCGATGGCTGATCAAATTACCGCGCTTTCCGATTGATCAGATGGCAGAGGTGGTTTCTGCGGCGCATGTGGTGGTGGTGCCTCAGCGCGATCGCGCTACTGCTCAGGCTCAGTTTCCCCTCAAGCTGACAGACGGCATGGCCATGGCAAAGCCCATTATTGCCACCCAAGTCGGCGACATTCCAGAAATCTTGAGCGGCGTGGGCTATTTGGTAGAACCGGAGTCGCCCATTCAGATTGCTGAGCAAATTGCCCTGATTTTTAAGGATTTAGAGGCGGCCAGCCGAGTAGGACGACGGGCTAGAGATCGATGTATAGAGCATTACAGCACGCAAGCGATGGCAGAGCGCTTAGCCGTCATGTTTAGTGAATTAGAAATCTTCTAAGCAGCCCAGTCCCCATGTTTTCGCTATCTAGCCGCCAAGGTTATGCAATCTAGACAACTTCTTCGACAATCCCTATTACAACA
The DNA here is from genome assembly GCA_038260205.1 of Phormidesmidales cyanobacterium. Classification (GTDB taxonomy): domain Bacteria; phylum Cyanobacteriota; class Cyanobacteriia; order Phormidesmidales; family Phormidesmidaceae; genus Phormidesmis. The sequence goes on along the minus strand of JBBSOB010000059.1, from coordinate 17,071 downwards.
TCCCATTCTGGTAATTCTCACTATTTTAATGGGATTTTCTGGCGCGCTGTTTAGTGGAATTGGCACCGTTTTGATTGTGCCAATTCTGTTGGAGCTGTTAGGTCAAGCGTCTAGTTTGACGAATCAGCTACCGAGTGTTTTGCAACAGTTTCTCAGCTTTTTTGACCAGTTCCCAGAGAATCAAAGGCTAGCAGCGATGACGTTTGCGGTTGTCTTTATGATCGTCTTAAAAAATGCCGCCACCTACGCGGGATCGCTAACATCTAGCAGCTTGAATCGAAAGCTAGCCGCCAACCTTCGACTAGACGGACTGCGCATTTTGCTAGAGGTTGATTTGTCTTACTACACGCGCACCAAAGTTGGCGATCTGATCAACCATCTCAACGTGGAGATTAGTCGCACCACGGTGGCGATTCGAACGCTGGCGCGAATGGCGATCTCTGTTATCACCATCCTGGTGTTTATCGGTATTTTGCTGTGGACTTCTTGGCAGCTCACCTTAATTGCAACGATCGCACTCGGATTGGTGGCGCTGATTAACCAGAGCGCTATTCGCCAGTCGAAGATATTTGGTCAGGAACTCTCGCATCTGTCCCGGCTGTATTCTAGTCGCATTGTCGAAATTCTCTCGGGCATTCGGCTGGTGAAGTCAACGGCAAATGAGGCCAGCGAATACCGCATCATTAGCCAATTAATTGACGATCGCGAGCAGTCTGAATATCAGGCGCAGCTAGTATTTGCAGGCATTGGCCCGATTAACGAAGTTTGCAGCATTATTGCGTTAATTAGCGTGGCAACGGTGGGTCGCGCTGTGATGGGCGATCGCATAGAAACCTTTTCTGCGATTTTGCTCACTTATTTAGTCGTGCTGTTCAGAATGCTGCCCTCTATTGGTCAGCTCAATGCCGCCCGCAGCCAGTTGGCCAACACGCTGCCTAGCGTGGCCATTATCAGCGAGTTTTTAAACCGCAGCGATAAACCCTTTATGCGCTCTGGATCTCGCAGCTTTTCGGGGCTAACGCAAGGGATTCGCTTTAGGGCGCTGAAGTTTAGCTATCCGGGTAGCGAGCAGCCGGTGCTAAGGGGGATTGATTTGTACTTAAAGCGAGGAACCACGCTGGCGTTGGTGGGGGCTTCGGGGGCCGGAAAGTCCACGCTGGCGGATTTGCTGCCGCGCTTTTATGACCCAGATGGCGGCCAAATTGAAATTGACGGCGTAGATCTCAAAAAATTTGATATTAAGACCTTTCGACAACGGCTCGGCATTGTTAGCCAGGACACCTTTTTGTTTAACGCCTCCGTGCGAGAAAACCTGATTTACGGTCGCCCGGAGGCAACGGCCGCTGAGATTGCAGATGCGATGGCTAGAGCCAATGCTTCGGAGTTTATTTTGGCGCTGCCCGATGGACTGGAGACGATGATTGGCGATCGCGGTGTTTTGCTCTCGGGCGGACAGCGGCAGCGATTGGCGATCGCCCGCGCCCTCATTCAAGATCCAGATATCCTAATTTTGGACGAAGCCACCAGCGCTCTAGACACTATCTCCGAACGACTGGTGCAAAAAGCCATCGACGAACTCAGCAAAGATCGAACCACCTTGGTAATTGCTCACCGGCTGTCTACCATTCAAAATGCCGACCAAATTGCCGTCTTAGACCAGGGCAAAGTAGTCGAAACCGGCGTTCACTCAGAATTACTCAACCAGGATGGCCCTTATGCTCGGCTTTGCGCCATTCAATTTTCTGAGCAAAGCAAAGGCAACAGTGGCGAGCTAAAAGCTGATGACTTAAAGGCTGATGGCTTAAAGCGTTCAGACCCGGAGCAGGCCCTAACGCAGACTTCTCAGGAAATGCGATCGCGGCTGGGAAATGTTCTCAATATTTTGGGTCAGTTGGCCGAAGCAGGCGGACAAAACGAGCGATCGCGCGAAGAAATGACGGCCTCAGCCTATGCCGATACGCTGGACTTGCTAAAAGTAGTTGAAGACTTTGAGAACCTCGGCCAAAAGCAGCCGCTCAAATCGCATTGACGATTCCATTTCGCATCTTATTCTCCTTTTGTTTTGTTCGCATTTGTTTTGTTCGCATTTTTTAAAAGAGGCAGCTATGCGCGGCGTTTATATTGTGGCTAACGATCGAGTCAGAGAAAATGCGATCGCACTACTCAGCAGCCTGCGCCTTTACGATCCAGACATCCCGGTCTACCTCATTCCCTTTAACGACGAGCATCAGGCCGTGGCCCAGCAGCTAGCCGAGATGTATCAGGTTCAGCGCTTTCCCGACTTAGATCTGCTCACGACCCTCACGCAGACCATCGGCGAAATTTTTCCTCGGGACTTTCTGGCTCTGCCCAACAAAATGCGCAAGCTCGCCGCCTGGTTTGGCCCGCTAGACGAGTTTCTCTACATCGACACCGACATTCTCTTTTTTACGCCCGTCTCCAAAACCCTCAGCTATCTAGACCAAGCAGACTTTATTTGGTGCGACTATCACTACAAACGCGGCTTAGAAGACGTATTTTCAGCCGTTGTGCCAGAACAAGGTATCTTTAGTGCCGAAACCCTGCAAGATGTGTTCAATAGCGGACTGTGGGGTTCGCGCAAAAGTGCCCTTTCCCTGGCGCAGCTCACTGAAATACTGAAAGACTGCGCGGCGCATCGCGAATACTTCGACTTTTCGAGCGGCACGACCGATCAGCCGATTATGAACTACATAGTCCTCAAGGCCATTCCTCGCAGGCTCAATATCGCTAAGGCCCACCCCAACGAGCCGGGTAGCTGGGGCGGCTCGTCTCACTTTGAGCAGCGCGGCCAGATTTTGTTTGATGGCGATCGCCCCTTACGCTACCTGCACTGGGCCGGAACCCCAATGCGCAGCGGTGGCCCTTATCGCGAGCTGTGGACACAATACCGCTATCGCAACGATCCCCAAGGAAAAGCCGCCGCAACGCAAGAACCGATTGAGTCAGCGAGTTTGCAAATGCTTAAGCGTCAGATGAAAAATGGATGGCGATCGCTCTTTAAATAATCAACCCAATTATCAAAGCGATCGCCCAGACCCGAGCCTCAGACCCAAGACCCAAACCAGCTCAGTTCTCAGCCTGACCGCGATACTGACGCAACAACCCCAACAGTCTCTTTGGTTCAAACGATCGCGGATCGGCCCTAGAGCCAGATCTATCGACTTGCTGATGGGTGGTAATGCGCTCTTCTGGAATTGTGGAGCGAGCAATTAGCCAAGCCAAAGAGCGATACTGAGCTTCCGTATAGCCACTGTGACTAGGATTGTTATTCAAACGGCCATCAGGCGGCGTCTCTAGCGAAACATGGTAAGCAAAATTATTCACTGAGCTGGCAAATTCAGCGTTCGTCAAAACCGATTCCTCGCCCCTAGGAGAGAGAAAAACAGAATTACCCGCGCCAAAAGCTCTTTGCTCAGGGGGCACCACGTAAATTACCGTGCCATCGCTCGCAATCAAAGCGTGATAGCTTACTTGATCGTCATCATTAGGATGAGGTGTTTGGAAGGTATTGATAGCGCTCATAACGGTGCCGACCGTCTCGTGCAACACCACAATATAGTCGTTATCAACCGGCTTCCCCCGCGAATCGACGGTGACGCGCTGAGCGTAATTGCTCGGATCGGCCAGATAAACCGCTTCTTTAGGACGATAGCCAACATCGTCCATGGCCAGTGTCGCTGTGTCTTCCGGTATCGTGGAACTTAGTTCAGCAGGCGCAGCAGAGAAACCACGATCAAGTTTAAGCTGTGGCACGTTAGCAGGCTGCGGCACATTAACCGGCTGTGGTACGTTAGCAGGCTGTGGCACATTAACCGGCCGAGCCGCCCGGCTTATCGTGGGTTGCGCAGGCTGAAGGGATTTTTGGGTATCGCCAGAAGTGACCACCATCGTAGCAGTGGTAATCAGAGCGGGAACAGTCATGGCTAAGGCTAGCCAGACACGCAACATAGGCACTCATCAGGGGAGAGAACGCGAGCTAGAGACAAAAAAGCTAAAACAAGAATATTTGACCAAGAATATTTGACCAAGAATATTTAAAGAAATATTTGACCAAAATATCTAACAAATATTACCCGCCAAAGACTCCCCTTATATAAACGCGTTTATCTAACGCGTTCAAAGGCTAAGTACTCTTACGGTAATGTTAACCATCAACCGGAATGTGAGGGAGTAGCCGTCATAACGTTTTATTGGCGTTTTATCGAAAAAGCTTGATTGATTAACATTCTAGTATTTTCAAGCCCCGTTGTCCGGGTGACCCTCATCACTCATGACTGATAACCTATGACTTGTGACCCCTGACTTATGACCTCGGCGATCGCGCCAAATACTGCCGGTAATACTGCCGATACAGCAGCTCTAGCTGACCGCAGTAAGATTCAATCGCCGCCCTTTGCCGACGATATAGCCCAATAAACAGGTTGGCAAACAGCAGCGTGGCGATCGCAATTACCAACCCAGTCGCCGTCGAAATCAGCGCCGTTCCAATCCCTGCCGTCACGCTGTCCGCCGATTGACTCGTCGTCTCACCAATTCGCATCGCCGCAAAAGAGCGCATCAGGCCCAAAATAGTGCCCAGCAAGCCCAGTAGCGGCGCAATGCCAATCACCGTATCAAACAGCGTATTGAATCGCTTCAGCGTGGGTAGTTCCGCCTGCGCAGCGCTTTCGAGAGCCAGGCGAAAATCATCCGGAGTGCCTTGCTCTAGCGTCAATGCGGCCAAAAAAATGCGGGATAGCGGAAACTGAATCTGGCTGCGTAGACGCGCGATCGCCTCCTTAGGCTGCGTGCTATACAGCGCCAATACCTGCCGGATAAAAAGATCTTGGTGCTGATAAATTTTCAGCCAAAAGTAGCCCCTTTCCAAAATCACGGCAGTGACTACTAAAGAAGACAGCAGGAGGGGCCACATAACGACGCCACCTGAGAGAAATAATTCTAATAGCGGCATGACTCAGCGATCTTTAGACAGCAACTACAGGCCAAGAACTGCCAGGCCATGAACTGCCAGGCCATGAACTACATACCATGAACTACATGCCAGGAAAATGCTCAATCTCAGCGTAGCCATTGAACAACAGATCTTTGCCCTGAACTTCTAAGCGATTGATTCTAAGCGAGACGCCATCCAGGTCAAACCGCTCTAGATCTACCATTCTATTGAGGACATTAACAAAGCCCGGCATCACCGCTTCAGAGAGCCACTGGGCGTCTTCTGGCACATTTTCTGGCTCAAATCTAACGTCGGTAAAGACAACTCGACGGCGGCGCTCAACATCAACCTTAGCCGACAGGCTCACCGGCAAATCCTCTCGGTTGGGCAGATCAGTTCTCGCCAAAATTTTTACCCGCTGATCGGGTAGCAGCGTCATCTCCACCTGTCGAAAAGAGAGCGGATCGCCGCCCGATAGATTGGTTAGCGCTTCGTCATCTACGTTTTGCAGGTGCTTTTCAACTAGCTCTGCTTCAAAGGCTTTGTTGATGCCCGATTCGGTCATCGTGACGGTGGCGATCGCATGAGTTGCCTGTTTCAGCCGAATCTTTCCGCCCATCAGCCCAGCCATATCAATCGAGACCGCATCCGTCTCAAATTCCATCTCAGCCGCTTCAAACATCTTTTTGATTAGCAGCCCCTTTCCTTTCATCTGAAAACTATCCACCACCCCCTGCAAAATTTTGCTAGAAGGCGAGCAGCGAATAGCCACCTCAACAGATTCACTCCGGGTGAATAGCTGCTGGATAGCCTGACGAACCACAGAATTCAGCATATTTTCGCCGAAGTCCGAGGAACCAGATTTGGAGCTTAGTAGACTGCCTAACATGATTGAGGGTAGATACCCGCTCGTTGAGTTCACTGTAGTTTGTAACAGAATATTAACACGCTTGCTAGAGACAGTGAATCTTTCTCTAGCATCAGAATTATTATTGGCTAACCATTGACTAACCGAATTGACCCAGGGTCAGTTGTAATAGGCACTAAATTATTTGTCTAGGTTTCGCTCAGACCAAACGAAATGCGGCCTAAATACAGCCCCACTAGCTCGACTCCAGCCCTACTAAAGCTATCTCAAAAATGGAAAGCCCAACGACTTTTCTAAAATTAGGCGCAGCTTGTACAGCCGCGATGCAGCCCGCTCATTCCTTGAGAAGAGATTAAGTTAGCCTGGATTGGCCCACAGCCAAAAAGCTTTCTTGTATGATGATTTGATAAGAAGTATATCCTTTGCACATCAGGTAAAATAGTCATTTTTCGGGCTGTTCAGTATTAAGCAGCCTTCTTTTAATAACTAGAATTTCTAACAGTAAACTAGAATTTCTAACAGTAGCGACTGGTTAGCTAGCTCTCAACACGACGCCATCTTTTTGAGAGTCAATAGGCAGGAACGCCGGTAGAGAAAGCCATAGAGAAGAGTCGAAGATGCTCTTCAAAAGCAGGTTTAAAACAAATTTAGAAAGCCGACGCCCTATTTATTAACGTAAATTGAGAGAAAATGTTAAATAATCACCAAATTTTAGGTCACGATTCCGTTTTTACCCCCGAACAGGTATTAGAAAATCGCGGTCGCGTGGCTATTTTTGTAGATGGTTCCAACTTATTTTATGCCGCTTTACAGTTGGGTATTGAGATTGACTACACCAAACTGTTAAGCCGACTAACGTCCGGTTCTCGGCTGTTCCGCGCGTTTTTTTATACGGGCGTTGATCGAGCTAATGAAAAACAGCAGGGCTTTTTGCTGTGGATGCGTCGCAATGGTTATCGGGTAATCGCCAAAGATTTGGTTCAGTTGCCTGATGGGTCTAAAAAGGCCAATCTAGACGTTGAAATTGCGGTGGATATGATGTCACTGTCGAACTGCTACGACACGGCGGTATTAGTCAGCGGCGATGGCGATTTGGCCTATGCGGTCGATGCGGCTAGCTACAAGGGCGTACGCATTGAGGTGGTTAGCCTGCGGTCGATGACGAGCGATACGCTGATCAATGTTTCTGATAGGTATATTGATCTAGATAGCGTCAAAGATGATATTCGAAAAAGCTCGCGTAGCAGTGCGCCTCAGCATAACTATACCTACCGTCCGCTTTCTAGCCTGTCGGTACTAGATGAGGCGGAAGCTTCGCAGTAAGTTCTAGCAGATAAATTCTGACAGATAAGCTCTGGCAAAGTATGTTCTGCCAGATAGGTTCTGTCAGATAGGTTCTGGCAAAACAGCGTTTGGCGTAAGCTTCTAGCTGGTTGTGTAGAGGATAGATGTTACTTAAGAAATATTATCGGTGGGTGGCGATCGCAGTTGCTGTTGCAGGACTGGTAATCGTGCTACGAACTTGTGGTGCTAGCAATCAGCTCGCCAACCAGCCGCCAGATGAAAAAGTGGACGCCGAGCTAACGCTGAAAACGGTAACGCTAGAGCAGCCGGACGAAAACGGCGGTTTGCTCTGGCGGATAAAAGCCAAAGCCGTAAACTACAGTCCCGAAAATCAAAGGGCCGAACTGTCAGAGCTAGAAGGCGAGTTTTTCCAAGCGGGTAAGACCATTTACACCATTAAGGCCGACAAAGGCGAGGTGCAGCAAAACGGCGAGACGCTGTACTTGCGGGGCAACTTGGTAGCGACCAGCACCGAAGGCGAGCTGACCCTAGAAGGCGATCGGCTAAAGTGGCAGCCCAAGCAAGATTTGCTGGTGATGGGAAACTTTCAAGACGATGCCTTAGTAGAATCAGTCGAAAACGCTGCTGATAAGCCAAAAGGGAACGCGGCAAGCGACAAGTCGGCGCGATCGCCAAAAGCCTATGCACCTCAAGCAAAAGCTTTAACCACGCAAGATCTGTTGGATGAAACAACAGCAAAAAATGCGCCGGTCTTTGGATTTAATCCACAGATGACGGCGATCGCCCAGGTCGCAAGCGTCTCCAACAAAAACAACCGCGTGGAGCTTACCGGCGGCGTCGCCGCCAAAAGCAAAGCATCGCCTTGGCTAACCTTTGCCTCCGAGCAGCTTACCTGGCTCACCCAGCAAGCGCTGATTCAAACCGCCAAGCCGCTGACCGTAGCAAAGTATCAGGCCGAAGGCTACGAAACCGTGACCGATAGAGTCGTGGGCGCCAAGGGCAACGTGCAGCTCGCCGAGAATATTGTGACGCTAGACGAATCCGTGCAGCTAGAATCGCTGACGCAGCCGCTAAAGGTCAATAGCAAAACTGCCGTGTGGGATGTGAACGCGCAAACCGTAGAAATGAACAGTCCGGTAAACATTGAGCAACCTGAGCGTAAGGTCACAGCTTCCGCGAATCAGGCCAGCTTGGATCTAGCTCAGCAGGTAGTTTATTTAACAGGCAACGTCCGCGCCAACGGAGAAAAGAACGACTCGCGACTACAGGCCGATCGGGTCATTTGGAAAACGCAAAGTCAGGATATAGAAGCAAACGGCAATGTGCAGTACGAGCAGGCCGCTAGCCCCGAGGCTTCTATTTCTGGAGAGAAGGCCGTCGGTAATATTGAGCAAGGCACGGTCGTGGTTTCGGGCGGCGAGTCGGGCGATGTGGTGACTGAAATCGTCCCCAAAGACTTGTAGCGTTCGGCTAGGGCGTCTTTTTTGCCGACTGCGACAGCATGATCTGATTGCGCTGACTATCGCCAAACTGATAGGGCGCTGTCCCAATGTGTACGGTCGTCTTAAGCTCAGGTGGAAGGCTATCGGCTTGGCCCCACTGCTGCTCTAGCGCAGATAGGACGCTATCCTGACGGCTTCTTAAGCCATCTAACCCAGAGCCATAGTTAAGGAGCGAAAACCAAACGATGCCCTTGTCCTTGGTCGGAAAGGCCCCCGCTAGCGCACTCACGACCGCCAGGGTGCCGGTTTTAACCACCGCATTCTTAGGCAAACCTCGATCTTGTACGGTGCCCCCGTCGGCACCCACAATCGGAAAAATATCAGAAATCGTGTAGTTGCTCGCTCTTAGCTCTGATTGAATCTGGCGAAACATCGTGACCGCAGCTCTAGGCGACATCTGGTTCTCTTCGCCTAGCCCCGATCCATTCACCAGCTTTAGCTCTCCAGGAACAACGTCGGCCACCTTTTCTACCTGGCTGACCACGGCTGACGGCCCGCCTAGCGTATCGGCTAGCTGCTGCGCCATCGCATTATTGCTGTAGATGTTCATCGCTTTAAGCACAGCTACTAATGGTAGAGAGCGGTGGTGTACCAGCCAGCCATCTGCCTTGTTTTGCCAGCTATTCGAATCGCGCTTGACCTGTCCGACAATTTGAATGGCCGGTCGAGGCAGTCCGGCTGGAAATTTTTGATAAGCGTCTTCTACCTCCTCGTCCCATTCTGCTTCGTTTAGCACCTGCTTTAGCATTAGCCCAGATTGGCCGGGATCAGGCTCAAAGTTCATGGTGAAGTTGCCCGCAATGATTAAGTCGCCAGTGACACGGCGAATACCGAGTTGCTGCAAAGCGTTGGCCAGCGCGATCGCCTCTTCCCACACAAACAGCGGATCGCCGCCCCCTTCAATAATCAAATCACCGTTAATAACCCCATCGGCTAGCTTGCCGCGAAACCCCACCAGCGTATCGAACCGGTGATTTGGCCCCCAGGTAGACAGCGAGGCCAGGGTCGTCGCAATCTTGGTCAAAGAAGCCGCTGGTCTTAGCGTACTGCCCTGATACTGGGCCACGGGATAAGTCCCAGAAGAGACCCACACACCTTGTTCATCGCCCACATAGCCGGACGCCTTCAGCCCAGACAAGTAGCCCGACACAATCGCATTCGCTGCCGGGTCGCTCGCAATGGTGTCACGAATCCAGGCCGACTCCCAATTCGGGCGCAAATCTACAGAGGCCAACTCCAATCCATGCACTGGCTCCCAGGGAGAGCCAAATAGCCCTGAGCCTAGCCCTACGCCGAACAAACCCAGGGTTCCTGATCCCAAGGCAAATAGTATTTTTGGCAGAGCAGAATTTAGCACGAAATCTTTAGTTCCTTATGGCTTCAGGTTGATTGCGGATAAAGCCGGACGCACGGGTTGGGTTAGTACAGGCTGGTTTAGCACGGGCTGATTTAACGCATTGACCAGAGCAGATGTTCTCGCCAAAGATACACTATTGCTACCGCGTTTGTGTGCAAGATTATAGATGGCGACAAGACCCGATCAGAACGAAGTGCTCAGACGATTGCCCATTGTAGTAGGTGCGATTGGTGGGAGTCTACTATTTATCAATCGGGTCACGACTTCTGACCTATCCGGGGCGCAGGCTCGCTCAGATGCGTTGGGCGTGATTTTAAGCGGGCTACTTATTTTAACCGGTCTGCTCTGGCAGCGAATTCAGGCCAGATCGCCGGAGGCCGTTGCCCTTGTCGGAGAAGAAGGATTTGAGCTGGACTCGGCGCTCCCAGAGTCGGTACAAATGGAGCTAGCTTGGGCCTCTCGGCTGCTGTTAACTAACACCGCTACGCGGAGCGTCTTGGTGTATGGCGACGGAGAAGTGCTGCTACGTCGCGGCATTTTGGCCCCTAAAATAACCGTGGAGGCTGGGCCAATTTTACAGCGCGTATTAGATAGGCAAAAACCGGTGTATTTGGTGAATCTCAGTATTTATCCGGGGCGCGTTGAGTTTGACTATTTGCCTGAGAATACGCAAGGGGTCATCTGTCAGCCGCTGGGCGATCGCGCTGTTTTAATCCTAGGAGCCAATGCTCCCCGCAGCTATACCCAGCAAGACGAAGCCTGGATTGCGGGCATTGCCGAGAAAGTGGGCGATCGCCTAAATCGAGATCTCCCACCCGCCTCAGCGAGCTAAACGCCTTCACTCAGCTAGACTTGGCTATTTTGCAGGCTCATCCAATATTCTCACCGCGACGGTAGAGACTCTAAAGCTATAGTCTTTACCTTCAAGTTCCACCGGGGTGCCAATCTTTACCGGAACACCCAATACGGGTGCGCCATCAGCGCCAATTTGCGCTCTTCCGCCTAGCGTAATCACCATATCAGCGGTGTAATTTAGCTCCGGACGCGGGTCAGGGTAAGCCTTCACCGTGCCGTCGGGCTGAGAGACGGCCACGCTGCGAGGGAGAGGAACCACATTTTTGACTTCAATCGGGCCGCCGTAGGGCTGGTTTCGCACAATAATAGAGGTTGACTCGCTTGCTTTAAGACTAGCCAGGAACTTTTCCGGATCGAGCACGGTGAGGCCTCGAGCGATCACATCTACTTCAACCGGCTTAGTATTAGCACCACTTTGAGCAACCGAACCGGTTGCGCCAGGGTAGATAAAAATACCAAAAATAACCATCAAAATGACCAGCGCGGCCCCCAAGTCCAGCAGGCTCAGTTTGCCAAAGAGCCGTCCTTTAGAATCTAAAATTGCCATCGCGTTTTACTTATGTCAACAACAAGCCGTTAGCCCACCGTATTTAACCATACTTCTCGTGTTTAAGAGTCAGAAGCTGTTGAAGATTCGGACACTATCTTGCGCAAGGACATAGACTTGCGCAGGGACGTAGACTTGCGCAGGAACATAGATTAGCAATTGTAGAAGTGTCACAAGTTGGCCGCTCATTCTCAATTTCAGTGACTACAGTGAAAAAATACCTTTTCTCTCTACATAACTAGCGGCTACGCGACCATGTTTAGAGGCTGTTCCACCTAACCGATAGCATTGACATGTCTAACATCCTAAACTTTAGGCTGATTTCTAAAAACAAGCTCTACCGCCGGGCAGTGCTAGGCATGATGGCATTGTCGATGTCGGTGGGAATTGGGGCTGCCACTGCGCAACCGTCCGAAGCTGGCTGGCTAGATCTCATCTTCAGCGGCGTGAGAGTTTATCAGCTCTCTAATATGTCGGACTCGCAGGAAGTGAGCCTGGGTAAAGACATTAACGCTCGGCTCGTTAAAAGCGGCCAAATCAAACTCTATAAAAACTCTGCACTCAATGCCTATGTCAACGAGATTGGCCAAGCGTTGGCAGCCAAGAGCGATCGCCCCAACATTCCTTACACTTTTCAAATTGTTGAAGACAGTTCGGTCAATGCCTTTGCCACAATGGGCGGATATGTCTATGTCACGACTGGCTTAATTAAAGCAGCCGACACCGAAGCAGAGCTAGCAGGCGTTATAGGCCATGAAATTGGTCATATTGGCGAACGCCACTCGGTGCAGCAGATGAGACAAGCAGCGATCGCCCAGGGCGTAACCGGTGCCATTGATGTTGGCCAAAACCGCGAACGCTTAATCAACATTGGCACTCAGCTCGCTTGGCAGTTGCCCAATAGCCGTCAAGCCGAGTACGAGGCCGACGCCGACGGCTTTGAAACGATGGGCCGTGCTGGCTACGACCAAGAAGCGATGGTCAACTTTATGCAGAAGCTGGTGCGCCAGGGTTCGCCGCCAGAATTTTTGAGCACTCACCCCGACGCCCGCAATCGGGTCAACTCTTTACAAGAACGGCTAGAGACCGAAGCTACACCCGACGCAACTGATGGCATGAACGCCTCAGCCTATAGCAGCAACGTCGCACCGCTGCGGTAGCACTGCATTCCCGCAAACATCACATAGCTATTGGCGGTAACCCTGGAGGCCATCTCTGGGGTTTTTTGCTGCCATAAGGCATAGAGTGCTGGGCCATCGCCACCGGTTAAGACCGCTTTCCCTTCGGGATATTGCTGCCACCAGTCGCTCAGGTAGTCTTGAAAAATAGAAAGCGTTCCATAGATTAACCCGCTGGCGATCGCCTCGGGCGTGGTCATTGCCCATCTAGCGGGCAGCTTTTCTGCTTGCCAGCTATCGTCTACGGACAAAGCCGCTGTTTTTTGGCTCAATACCTGGGCCTGCATTTGCATTCCAGGCACAATAGCGCCGCCTGCTACTGACTGTTCTACCCCCGCCGTAAACGTCAGCGCAGTCCCCGCATCTATCACTAAAACAGGCCAGCCGACTGTGTGCCCTGCCCCAAGTAAGTTGATGGCTCTGTCGATGCCGAGCGTGGGATAGATGTTTTGGAGTGGAATTTGCGATCGCGCCACCACATAGGTCGGCATCGAGCAAGTCGTCTCGCTATCAGCCGCTCTCCTATTGGCCCAGAGCGCTGTTTGTTCAGGAACAACCGAAGCAAGCCACAGCGACTGAGGCTGAAATGGCTGGGATGGCGGCAGTTGAGAGGGATTTTCAGCGATCGCGGAATGACTCAGGCCAAACACCCTTTGCCAAATCTCTGTGCTAAACCCAGACGCCTGTATTCGAACGACCCAATCGCGATCTAGATGTGGCGTATGCCAAACCCTAGCGAGCTGGCCAGATTGAAAAGCGCCCCAGTGCAGACGAGTGTTGCCAATAACCAGTGCGAGCCAGTCTTCTGTAGCAGACGGAACTATCGCTGAATCCATATTTAGCGCCTATCGGGCTTTAATTATGCTTGCCTGAATCGTCCGCGAGCTGCTTTTGCATTGCCTTAATTGTCTTTGCCATCTCTGGTAGCTTCTTAAACAAAACGGTCGCTCGCAGATAGACATTATGAGGAATCGCAGGCATACCTGAGACGGTTTCCCCGGCTGAAATATTGTTATGAATGCCCGCCTTTGCAGAGGCGATCGCGCCATCGCCCACCACAGCCTGATTCGCCACCCCAACTTGGCCCGCCAATATCACCCGATTGCCAATCGTAACGCCGCCCGCAATTCCCACCTGAGCCGCCATCGCCACGCCCTTGCCGATTTTGCAACCATGGGCAATATGCACCATATTGTCAATTTTAGTGTCCTGGCCCACTCGGGTTTCTCCTACCGCCGGCCGATCCACCGCAGAATTGCAGCCAATTTCTACCCGGTCTTCGAGCACCGTAATGCCAGACTGATGCATTTTTTCCCAGCCAGTGGCCGTCGGCACAAAGCCAAAGCCCTCAGCGCCAATAACAGCGCCGCTATGAATCACGCAATCGCTGCCAATTTGGGTGCGCTCATGGATGGTGCAGTTGGCATGCAAGGTGGTGTTCGTCCCAATCATGACGTTGGGATAGACCACAACGTTGGGATGAATGCAGACGCGATCGCCCAGCTTCACCCCCGAACAAATCACCGCATTCGCGCCAATCGCTACGTCTTTGCCCACCTGCGCGTCCGGGTCAATCGTTGCCGCAGGATGAATGCCCACAGGCGGTCGGTAGGGCTGATAGAAAAGGGCGATCGCTCTAGAAAAAACCATTCTAGGATTTTTGACACTCACCCAAGCAATGTTGCGGGCGATCGCCTCTTTTTGCAGCCTTTCCTTAGCCGGTAGCACCAACGCGCCCGCCCTAGTCGTTGCGATCTCAGAAGCAAACTTGTCGCCTTCTACATAGCTCATCTGATCTGCATTGGCCTGCTCTAGGGCCGCAAGTCCCTGGATGACCAAATCCTTACCCCCTGCTTCTAGACTCGAAGCAGTCACCTGATCGCCCAAAGCAGCGACAATCTCACTAAATTTCATGGATCCTCTCTAGCTCTCATCCAATGGCTCTCGCTTTCGTAGCCAAAGCCTTTGCAATTATGAAGCTACCAGAAAGGCCGCACATTCCACATGCGACGTTTGCGGGAAAAAGTCGGCAGGCTGAATGCGAGCAACGCGATAGGCCCCGCCTTCGCACAGCATTTTCAGATCGCGAGCGAGCGTCGCCGGGTTACAGCTAACGTATACAATTCGCGGCGGCTTCAGGGCCAGCAAAGCTGCTATCACATCCGGTTCGCAGCCCTTACGAGGTGGATCCATCATCACAATATCCGGCGACATCTCCACATTAGGCAGCGTTGCGCCAACATCGCCAATCACAAAGCTCACATTCTCAATGCCATTTTGCGCCGCATTTTTCTCAGCTTGTGTCACCGACGCCGTAAACGACTCCAAACCAATACAGTGCTTCGCCTGCTTCGCCAGCGGCAGCGTAAAGGTGCCCACGCCGCAGTAAGCGTCCACAATAACCTCTTCGCCAGTCAGCGCTAGCTCTTTTTGTACCTCAGCTAGTAGCCGCTCTGCCTGCGAGGTGTTCACCTGAAAGAACGTGGTTGGCTGAATCTGAAAGGTCAGCCCCGCAAACTCTTCTTCTAGGTAAGACTGTCCGGCAATAGGATAAGTCTCTGGCCCAAAAATCGCATTGGTCTTCTGCCAATTGAGGTTCACCAACACGCCCACCACGTTAGGGTAGCGCTCCATCCACTGCTGCGCCTGCTCATGAATCCCTTTTAGTTTCACCGAGCGACTGACCAGCGTCAGCAAAATCTGTCCGGTTCGCTGCCCAACTCGCAAGGACAAATGTTTGATGTGCCCCTTGTGATGGTGCTCGTCGTAAATTTTCCACCCTCTGTCTTGAATATCCTGCTTCACCTCGGCTAGCAAGGGATCTAGTCGCTCGTCCTGCACCGGGCATTGATTGAGATTTACAACGGTGTGAGATCCCCGGCGGTAATAGCCAGCCTTAACCGTCTTAATTTGCGACTTCACCACCGGATAGGTAGCCTTGTTTCGATAGTTCAATTGGCGCTCAGCGGACATCACCGGATCGACCACGACATCTTCCATTTTGCCAATGCGCACCAATGCATCTGTCACTAGCCGGTGCTTGGCTGCAAGCTGAGCCTCGTAGCTCACCGCCTGCCACTGACAGCCGCCGCACTTGTCCGCCACAATACAGGCAGGTCGCACTCGATCTGGCGAAGCCGTCACAATGCCCGCCGGGATGCCAAAGCCGTGAGTCGCCTTAACCTTGGTTAGCTTTACGCGCATCTCGTCGCCAGGGACCGTGTTGGGAACAAACACCACGCGGTTCTCCCAGCGCCCTACGCCATCGCCTGTGTTGCTCAAGTCTGTAATGGGGAGCTTGATGATCTCTCCCTCCTGCCATTTGGGTTCTGGCGCAGTCTCAGGCCAGAACTCGTTTGCCTGCGACGGCTCAATGGTCGGTTGCGCTGCCTTAGTAGGGCTAAACTTAGGTTGCGCCGTTTTGGGCTGCTTGGTTCTGGGCTGCTTGGTCTTCGGCTTTTCAGTCAAACGAGGCCCTGGAACGCGGGTCGCTGGCTGGCGATTGTCTAGATTGCGCCTGTTTGGGCTGCTGCTAGGTTCGCTTTTGTAAGTTACCGAGCGTCCTTTAGTAACAGGCTTTTCTTCCACGGCGGGTTTTTCTTTCACAGCGGGCTTTTCTTCCACAGCAGTCCTTTCTTCCACAGCAGGTTTAGAGTGGGCAGGTTTAGAGTGACTAGATGGAGTAGGCCAAACGCTCTGCGTCTCCGTATTTTCCAACTGGGCCTCTTCTGAAGAGTTCTGGGGGGTAGGCATTGAGGGCAGCATGGCAAATCGGTTGAGCGGACTTTTGTCTAAACAGACTCTTCAGTATGGCGCATTTATCCTCAAACGTTAGTCGCATTTGAGCCTACGACCTGGGTTTTTAGACGGCTCGTTGGCTGTCTTAATATTTCTTAGAAGTTTTCTCAGATGGACGTATGCGGCGTCCCGCTTTATTTGTAGCGGTAAGAATGTTTGAGAAAAGCGGGCGATCGCCTTCCTTGTCGCCCCCCAAGTCGCTAGACTATAAACATTAAATGAGTTACCGCCCTAGAAACTATGTCTGTTGTTAGCCAAGTAATCCTGAATGCAGATGATGAGTTGCGCTACCCCACCAGTGGCGAACTCAGAGGTATCGAAGATTTTTTGAAGACCGGCAGTCAGCGAATGCAGATTGCTCAAATCCTAGCGGACAACGAGAAGAAAATCGTTGACCAAGCTAGCAATGCCCTCTGGAAAGTTCGCCCCGACTTTATTGCCAAAGGTGGCAACGCCTACGGACAAAAGCAAAGAGCGCTTTGCCTACGCGACTACGGCTGGTACTTGCGGCTGATTACTTATAGCCTAATCGCGGGCGACAAAGAGCCTATCGAAAACATTGGTCTGATTGGCGTACGCGAAATGTACAACGCGCTGGATGTGCCGGTTCCTGGCATGGTAGAAGCTATCCGCTGCCTGAAGAACGCATCAATTGGTCTGATGAGAGATGAGGATGCCGCCGAAGCTGCGCCTTACTTTGACTATAT
>JBBSOB010000058.1:0-19353 GCA_038260205.1 Phormidesmidales cyanobacterium | reverse complement strand
GGATGTAGATTCGGACAGAGGTTCGGACAGAGGTTCGGATATAGATTCGGATGCCTCGACCTTAGATCAGACTAGTAAAGACGCATCTACGCAGGAGACAGACGATAGGCTGCCGCCGATTCCGGCTGAAGATATGGCCGTGATTGAAGGCATTTTTGGCATTGATACCTTTTTTAGAACGGAGACGGTGCCTTACCAAGAGGGCGCGATCTTTAATGGGAACTTGCGAGGAAAACCAGATGAGACAGCGCGAGTATTGAGTGAGAAGCTATCTGAGAAGTTGGGCGATCGCTATATTTCATTTTTGCTGAGTAACCCAGAAGGTAGGCCGGTAGTAGTGGTGCTGCCCCAAGAAAATGGGCCCAAACCCACTACAACGGGTCAGAAGGTGTTGGCGGCGGGATTAGTGCTAGCGACGCTAGGAACCTGCCTGGAAACGGCGGGCATTTTGCAGGGATTTGACTTTTTTCAGTCGCCTGAGCGCTGGTCGGAGACGTTGCCGGTGGGTTTGGGAATTGTAGCAGTGCTGGGCGCGCATGAACTGGGCCATCTGGGCGTGGCAAAGCGGCTGAACGTAAAGCTCAGCCCGCCGTTTTTTCTGCCCGCCTGGCAGCTAGGATCGTTTGGCTCTTTGATGCGGTTTGAGTCTATTTTGCCCAATCGCTCTGTGCTATTTGATGTGGCTTTTGCGGGGCCAGCGGCAGGCGGTATCTTATCTTTTGCCCTACTGTTTTTAGGCATGGTGCTCTCTCATCCGGGCAGTTTGTTTCAGCTTCCTGCTGAGTATTTTCAGGGTTCAGTTTTGGTGGGTACGTTAGCGCGTACGGTGTTGGGCGATGCCTTGCAAAATGATTTGGTGGATGTGCATCCGCTGATGATTGTGGGTTGGATTGGGCTGATTATTACGGCGATTAATGTGATGCCTGCGGGGCAGCTAGATGGCGGACGGATGGTGCAGGCCATTTACGGACGCAAGACGCTGGTGCGGGCGACTGCCGTGACGCTGGTGCTACTGGCATTGGTGGGACTATTTAACCCGATTGCGCTGTATTGGGCAGTGCTGATTGTGTTTTTGCAACGACAGCCAGAGCGACCTTGTACGGATGATTTGACGGAGCCGGATGATGCGCGGGCCGGGTTGGCTTTGCTGGCGCTGTTTTTGATGTTGCTGGTGCTGTTGCCGCTGACGCCGAGTTTGGCTGCGCGGTTGGGGATGGGGTAGCTTCGGCTGCGCTCAGCTACCGGTGTGAGGACTGCGCTCAGCTGCCGGTATTTGGCTATGCTCAGCTACGGGTGTGAGGACTGTGCCGGTATACGAAAGATAGCCAGGGCTGATGATGGTGCTGCTTGATTTGCGGTAGGAATGAGATCTGGCAATCGTTACTGGTAGGAAATGCGCTGTGAAAATATTAATAGGGGCTTTGAGATTAAGACTGGGGTCGAGGTTAGCTAGCTTGATAACAGGTGTGGGCGCGATCGCACTAACCGGTTGTTTGGGAGCTGCGGGGGCGATCGCGCAGGTGCTGGTGCCCGCAGACAGTGGGCCGACAACCTTGACCGAACAGGGCATTCAGTTTGAAGGGACGACAGGAGGAGACTATAGCTTGATGAGGCTAGCGGGGCGCGATCGCCGCAGGCGGCTATGTTTGGGCTATGGCGATGAAAAGCCAGATCACATCTTGATTTTGACTGAGGAAATGGATCGGTTGAGTCTGTCGGTGATGAGCGAGGGCGATACGACGCTGCTAGTCGATGGGCCAAGAGGAATTGACTGTAGTGACAATGATCGGCGCAACAGTCGAGACGCGGCCGTGAAAGAGGGGAAGTGGCCAGCCGGGACTTATCGGATATGGGTGGGGACTTTCAATCGGGGTGATCGCCTGGACTACAAGCTGCTAGTGAGTGAATCTGGGGGCGATCGCTAAAAAGAAAAGGACATAACATTAGCGCCTGTGGTTGCTGAGCTCGGTCATACGGCCTGTCTGTGTCATACGGCCTGTCTGTGTCATACGGCCTGTCTGTGAGAGTCTTTTGACTGAAGAAAATCTGTCAAAAGGTTGGTTAACCGAATAGACCTGGGGTGTTGGAGCCCAATTAAGCAAGCGCTAATATTATTTTGGGCTGCTTTAAAATGCGATTATCCCGGTCTACTAAGATAATAGCTAGGACAATATTAGTTACCTTAGTTGCCTTGCCCCGTCCATTTTCTTCCCAAGGAGGAAACTTTCACTGTGCTAAAAGCCCTCATCAAAGACTTTCGCGTCATTTTTGAGCGAGATCCTGCTGCGCGTAACTGGCTAGAAGTAGTTTTCCTTTACCCTGGCTTTCAGGCTTTGGTGATTCATCGAGTAGCCCACTGGCTGTGGCTGCTGGGTATTCCGTTTGTACCTCGGCTCATGTCTCACCTAGCGAGAGCGCTAACGGGGATTGAGATTCATCCGGGGGCAACCATTGGCTGCAGCGTTTTTATCGATCATGGCATGGGCGTAGTGATTGGGGAAACGGCGATTGTGGGCGATTCGGCGCTGATTTACCAAGGGGTGACCTTGGGCGGCACGGGGAAAGAAAATGGCAAGCGCCATCCGACGCTAGGCTCAGGTGTGATTGTGGGCGCTGGGGCCAAGGTGTTGGGCAATATTCAAATTGGTAATAACGTCAGAATTGGGGCCGGGTCGGTGGTGCTGCGTGAGGTGCCTTCGGACTGTACGGTGGTGGGCGTACCGGGGCGCGTGGTGTACCGTTCGGGCGAGCGGGTAGAGCCGCTAGAACATGGCAAGCTGCCGGACTCTGAGGCAATGGCGATTCGGGCGCTAGTAGATCGAATCGATGCGCTGGAAAATGAGGTGGAAGAACTGCGATCGCCCATGGATGCAACGGCGGCTAAAGCGGCTGAGCTAGAGCGGCTGATGCTAGTTAGCTCCATGTCTAATATGGACTGCAATGGCACTGAGTGCTGCCTGATAGAAGATCGAGCAATTCAGGAGTTTTTGGATGGAGCTGGCATCTAGGTAGGCCAACTGCGTTCATCAGGGCGATCGCTCGCCGTTTATCTTTATGGGTTAACGGCGGCGGTTTGCCAGGTTTGGCCTATTTGGTGATACAGCATGCGGGTTTGAGGATCGCCTCGTAGCGACAGGTAGTCAACGCTGTAAGGGATCAGCAGCAGCAGGCAAAAAGTGTCTAAGGGTGTTTTTTCGTCGGGGGGAGCCGGGTTGAATGCGCGGGTGTTGTCCGACTCATCAGCGGTTTCGTCAGCAGCCTCATCAGCGGCCTCGTCGTCGGCTTGAGTTCTAGGGGCTTTGGGCTGCGGCCAGGCGAACTGGATACGGGCGTTGTCTGAGATATTTTGCCATAGCTGCTGTCGGGCTTGGCGAAGATCGGGTTCCTGGGTGTCGGCAGTGACCAGCATCAGTGCGCCTGCGAGCCTGAATTGTTCTCTGGTTTTGGTGAAGTACCAGCAGGCTTCGGCGTTTGGGTTTTGATAAATTTGGTCTGTTTTTTGACTACGGCGATCGCTAATCATCATCAGGTGATTGGTGTTAGCGAGGAAGCCGCGAAAAACAACGGTGCGGTTGGCGGGCATGCCATCGGATTTGACGGTGGCTAGCTGAAAGTAGCGGGAGAAGGGCTGCGAACGGTTGCGATGCAAGGCTCTAGAAAGAGAGGGTCGCCAGGGTGCCAATGGCTCTAAATCGATAGGCGGGGGGTTGGGCGCTGGCGAATTTTGGCGAGTCACAGGCATCTAGCTTGAAATGGACTGTGGCTATTGTCCTACGGATTGATTGCCAATGGAGCGGCTCAGGCGTTATCGCAGAAGTGTAGGGTGTAATTGCATGATGTAACTGCATGATGTAACTGCAGAGTGCAAATTTTCTGCCTTATGACCGGCTTATCTCTGGGTATTTTGATATAAGTGAAAAGGCTTTGCCCTATCTTCGCTCTACTTCTGCTCTGTTTCGACCTTTTACGCGCCGCGCCTATGACCTTTTCAACGTTTGCTTTTCTGGCCCTAGGACTCGTTTTGCTGGTGGCTGGCGCAGAGTTTTTGGTTAAGGGCGCGTCTAAATTAGCGGCTACGTTTGGCATTTCGCCGTTGATTATTGGCCTGACGGTAGTGGCTTTTGGGACGAGCGCACCCGAGCTAGCGGTGAGTTTGAGTGCGAGTTTGCAGGGACAGGCGGATATTGCGCTGGGCAACGTAGTGGGTAGCAATATCTGCAACGTGCTGCTGATTTTGGGCGTTTCGTCTTTAATTGTGCCGCTAAAAGTAGCTCAGCAACTGGTGCGGCTAGATGTTCCGATTATGATTGGGGTGTCGGTGCTGCTGCTGCTGTTTGGGCTAGATGGGCAGATTGGTCGCTCGGATGGCGTGATTATGTTTGCGGGCGGTCTGGCTTATACTGCTTTTTTGCTTTACCAAAGTCAGCAGGAAAAAGATCAAGATGTACAGAGCGAGTATGCGAAGTATGGCGATCGCTCTCTTTCAATAACCGATACGGCTACCAATCTCGGCCTTTTCGCAATCGGCGCAATTATGCTGGTTTCAGGCTCGCAGATGCTGGTTAAGAGTGCGGTGAGCATTGCTGAGTTCTTTGGGGCGAGTCCGCTGATTATTGGCTTGACGGTAATTGCCTTGGGAACGTCATTGCCAGAGCTAGCAACGTCGGTGATGGCGAGCATTCGCGGCGAGCGCGATATTGCCGTAGGGAACGTGATTGGCAGCAATATTTTTAATATTTTGGTGGTGCTAGGACTAGCGAGCGCTGTTTCCGAAACAGGGGTGATCGTAACGGCGTCGGCGCGGGCGTTTGATATTCCAATTATGGTGGCGGTCGCGGTGATGTGTTTGCCTATTTTCTTTACGGATAACGAAGTCTCGCGGCGGGAGGGCGTTCTGCTGCTGGGCTATTACGTGCTTTACATTGGCTATTTGGTAACGAATGCGACTAATCCAGAGGCGGTATGGGTGGGCTGGATTGGCCCAGTGATTGTGCCGCTGACGCTGCTAATGGTGGGATTGTTGGGCTGGCGCACCTGGTCGGCGATGAGACGGCGAGCTTTGAAGTCGTAGGGTTTTAAGGGCTATTCTCAGCAAGTTTGTTTTGTAGGGCTGCGTTGAGCGATCGCGCTAAATGCAATGGATCGACGCCGAGAACAGTGCGCTGATCGCTAGCGTAGAGAGCTGTTTGCGAATGCCACCACACTGCGCCCAAGACGGCAGAGATCAGCGTATTGGGATCTTCCTTCCATTTTTCTGATTGGGCCATGCTAGCGAGGAGTCCGCCCATCAGCCCGGTGAGGACATCGCCGCTGCCGCCTCTGGCAAGCGCAGGGGTGCTGTGAGGATTGAACCAAAGCGCTTGAGGGCTAGCGATCGCGCTACGCGGCCCCTTCAACAGCACAATCGCACCGCTAGCTTTAGCAGCCTCAAAAGCAATTTCTCCGGGAAGTCTGTCTGTTTGATTTTCGATCTCTAGAAAGAGTCGCTTAAATTCTCCTAAATGGGGCGTTAGCACGGTGGGACTTTTACGAGTTTTGAGCTGCTGAACGGGATTGTTTTTAGCCAGCAGATTGAGTCCGTCGTCGTCTAGCAGTAGCGGGCAGCTTGCCTCTAAGACAGTTTGGAGTAATTGCGGGGACGCTTGGGTGAGTCCGGGGCCAAGGGCGATCGCATCGTATTTTTCTAGCGCTATAGTTTGGGGTAAATGAGCGATCGCGCCTGAGGCTGTTTCGGGGCAGCCGATGAGTAGCGCCGTGGGCAATTGAGGCATGAGCGCTAGGCGAATAGACTCTGGAACGGCGAGGGTGAGCATGCCAACGCCACTGGCGATCGCGCCGAGTCCACAGAGTAACGCTGCGCCTGCATATTGCTTGGAGCCTGCAATAAGTAATAGATGACCGGCTTTATATTTGTGAGCGGTGGGCGAGCGGTGAAGAGGAAGATAAGCGATCGCCTGCGAGTCAGTCAACCTTTGAACAGCGGGCGATTCTCCTAAGACAGCAGCAATATCAGCAAGCGGAATATCGAAATCAATCAGGCTACATTGACCGAATTGAGCGATCGCCTCTTCCTGCATAAACCCTCTTTTCCACAATCCCAGACAAGCGGTGTAGGAGGCTCTAATCGCAGTGCCCATCACCCGCCCGCTATCTGTATGAATACCAGAAGGCAAGTCTATGCTAAAAATGTTGACGCGCTGCCGATTGATTCGTTCAATATCAGCCGCGAGTTCATCAGCAATCGGACGCGTTAGTCCAAAGCCAAACCAGCCGTCGATAACAGCTTCGCAGTCGGCGAGATCTGCGGCTGTTGAAACAAACGGAATGCCCAAGCCTTTGGCGTATTTGGCATGTTGTTCAGTCAGATCCTTAAGTTTAGAGAATGGCTGATAAACGCTGACGCGATATCCGGCGTGGTGCAGCTCGCGAGCGACAACTAAGGCATCGCCGCCGTTATGTCCAGGGCCAGCCAGAATTCCAATATGGCCTTTTGGCGGGCCATAGCGATCAACAAACCACTGCGTAATTCGCCCAGAGACTTTTTCCATCAGTGCCGCAATGGGCATTCCAGCTTCAAAAATCCGACCTTCAATCTGCTGCATTTGCTCAGCAGTGACTAACGCAGATTGAATTGCCGGTCTAGATTGTTGTTCTGGCATATTTTTTGGAGTGGCTTCAATCTACTCTAAGCGAATTAGGGTGATGATTGTGTATTCACCGGTTGGTTGAATTCAGCGGGAGCAGGTGTCTTAGGGGCTGCAATTGACCATAGCTGTGGGCGATCGCCATAGGTCGCATATAGAATGCGTTGATCTAGGGCAACTAGAATAGACGGTTGCCTATCGCCGCTGTCTATCACTTTCACCAGCTCCATTCCCCGAACGGTTCCATCGGTGCGAAATAGCCGATTACCACTGGCCATAAAGTAGAGAAAGTCTCCTAGTACGGTCAGCGCAATAGGTCTGGTACTGTTAGGTGTATAAACCGGGGGCGTACAGTATCCGGATGGGTTGCCTGGTATTGGATCGCAGGGATACAGGGTTGAGGTTTGGCCGGGCGTTAGATCTACTAGCTGATACGTTCCCGAGGTGGTTCCATTGCTGACCCAGAGTTCTTCGCCATTCGAGGTGTTATGGGGGAAGAAGACCTGATCTTTAAAGACAACTGCTCCGTAGGGATAGCGACTGTCTAAAAGTATGGGCTGTGTTCCAGAATCGGTTCCATCTGTCACCCACATCTCAGTAGAGTTGGGCGTCTTTGACGCATTGAAGAAAAGCCGTCCGTCACTCCCTAGATAGATCGTGTCTTTTTCGATTTGAGCTGAAGAGCCTAATCTTTTCACTAGGCGTGTGTTCTCAGGAGAGCCTTCAGTCGCCCACAACTCTTGTCCTTCTGAAGAATTGGCCAGCATGAAAATGGTGGTTTCTGTTTTACCAATAATGCTGACCGAAGAACTCTCTGGGCCTGAATAGATATCTTTGAGCAGCCGAGTGCCGCCTTTAGTCCCATCGCTTACCCACATTTCTTTTCCGGTTTCGGGCGTGGTCGCAGTGAAGTAAACCTGATTTTTCCAGGGTAGTATCGGATTTGCAACGTCTAAATCTATCTTGCCGATTGTTTGAAGCGGCAGCGTTCCTTCGGGTGTCCCATCGGTGCGCCATAAAGCTACTGATTCTGGATTTACGATGTCTTTGCGCTCGGCGGCTACAAAGAATATATGGTTGTCTGTTGTTGCCAGCGCCTGGGAGGGAACCGCACGTTCGTCTCTGAAGGTGGCGGCAAACGTAGCTAGCCGTTGGGTGCCGGTATTGCTCTTGCCATCGGTCATCCAGAGCTGAGTGTTTGTTTTGGTCTTGATGATTAGGGGAATGCGCTCGTTAAGGGCTTGAGTGACATACCAGCCTGTATGGATTTCTTCTGCTGGGAGCAGGGCTGCGGCTAAAGCTGGGCTAAAGTCTGCGACTTCTTGGGTTTTGCCGGTAATCACATCACTGCTCCAAAGTCCAGCTCTGGGGCCACCTGGTCTGTAGTCGTTCGCCGTGAGTATCCATAGTCGCTCTTTGCTAGCGCCGACAAAGCTGCCCCCGCTGGTGCTAACAGCGTTATTGTTGTTGCTGTCAGAGGCTAGCGATCGCATGAGCTGAGTGCCTGCTGCGGTGCCATCCGTTTTCCAAAGATCTGTAACTTTTCCACTGGCGTCCGTAAAAAATAGCTGGTTGCCAACCCTTAGTCTTTCTGAAAAAACAGTGCTATTAGGGTCAGCATCAAAGGTTTTGACGACAACCGGTTCTGATCGCGCAGAGCCGATGGGGAGTCCTTCTGCGTCAAATTCTTCACCAAAAGCTGCAACATAGGTAGAATCCACATAGTGCCGAACGTCTGAGCCATCTTCGCTGATTCTACATAGCAGCGCGGTGGCCTCTCCTCGCTTGATATTGTCGTTTGGTCTTAAGCGGTCAGCTTCGGGATAGGAAACAACTAGGCTGTTACGGGTGGCTTGGGCAATTCCAGGCCGGGCATAGGCAGGAATAGTATTTGCATCGGTGAAGTATTGACTTAAGACAAATGCATCGGCGGCGGCTATTTCTGGTGTAGCGCGGTTCTGCGTATTAGCGATGATGATAATTGCTTGCGCTCGGCTGATGGCCTGCGCGGGCTTAAACAGGTTATCGGGATATCCTGTAAGAAAGCCGCGTTCGTAGGCCGCGCTAATAGCATCCTTTCCCCAAAAGTTTGGCGATACATCCGAAAAGTTAGGTGCTGCTCTAACCACAGGCGCATTTGGAAACGCCTTCACAATGACCGCCGCAAATTCGGCTCTCGTCATCGTGCCATCGGGTTGAAAGCTGCTATCTAGATAGCCTTTCATTAAGCTTTCATTGCCGACACCCTCAATGCATCCTTCTGCCCAATGGTTGCCTATATCTGTGAATGGAGTCGGGCGATCGCTCAAGGGCTGCGCCAACGTAGGGGCAGCTATTAAAAGCGGCGCGATGCCGTTTAAAATTAGCAGCGTTTTGTGTGAGTGCGATCGAAACAAAGACATACAGAATCCCGGTAATCAAAAGAGCAGTGCTTTTAAGCGACTGTAGCCGTTACTACTAACTTCTTCAACAGTGCCAGGAATGTTTAAAACGGTCTAGTTAAAAGCGACTGTAGCGTCTATCTGATCTCTGATAAAAGTTAAGCCTATACCGTCACGAGGATTGATCGCATTGAGGGCCACGGTGACTAAATGGCTAACCAGCTAAGCGATAGAAATCTCATCCGAGAGATAAACGTCTTGAATGAGATGAAAGAGTTTTACGCCTTCCTCAAGCTCTCTTTGAAACGTCTTTCGACCCGAAATTAAGCCGCATCCACCCGCGCGTTTGTTGATCACCGCTGTGCGAATAGCCTGGGCAAAATCGTTCTTTCCAGAGGAGCCGCCAGAGTTGATCAGTCCGGCTCGTCCGGCATAGCAATTCAACACCTGATAGCGCGTTAAGTCGATGGGGTGCTCGCTAGTCAGCTCCGAATAAACCAGATCATCCGTTCTACCATAAGATTTACCAATGGCGTCAGAAACCGCTTTATAGCCGCCGTTATTCTCCGGCAGCTTTTGCTTAATAATGTCTGCCTCAATGGTTACACCTATGTGGTTAGCCTGTCCGGTGAGGTCTGCTGCTAGATGATAATCTTTGTCTTGCTTGAAGATATCGTTGCGTAAATAGCACCAAAGGATAGTCGCCATGCCCAACTCGTGAGCGCGGGCAAAGGCTTTGCTAACTTCCTGAATTTGTCGAGTGGATTCGGGCGAGCCAAAGTAAATAGTTGCGCCCACTGCGATCGCACCCAGATTCCATGCCTGCTCAACAGAAGCAAACATAATTTGGTCGTATTCTTTGGGATAGCTCAGCAACTCATTGTGGTTGAGCTTCACAATAAACGGAATTCTGTGCGCATACTTGCGAGACATCATGCCGAGAATGCCTAGCGTGGTAGCAACCGCATTGCAGCCGCCAGCCATGGCTAGCTTGATAATATTTTCGGGGTCAAAGTAAATGGGGTTGGGGGCGAAAGAGGCAGCGGCTGAATGCTCTATACCCTGGTCTACTGGCAGAATGGATAGATAGCCGGTGTTGGCTAAGCGACCATGACTGTAGAGCTGTTGGAGGCTGCGCAAGACTTGGGGAGATCTGTCGCTCTGTGAGAAGATTCGGTTTACCCAGTCTGATCCTGGTAAGTGGAGCTGACTTTTGTCTACTTTGGCCTGATAGCTGAGTAGGCTATCTGCCTCGTCGCCCAACCAATCAGCAATAGATTTGTTCGAACTAGGTTTTGATATCGTTGCAACCACGCTTTTATTACCTCGAAAATGTTCTCTCAACCCGACTACGCCAGGATCTATTACAGCGTAGCGCGATCGCTTAAGAAGATCTTTACCCCTAAGGAAGGTACGTCTTAATACAAGTAGACGATATAAGTAGACGGTGTAATTAGGCGTTCTAAAAACGCCAAGCCCGTTTCGGTGGTAGGCTATGGGCATAGCAAACGACTTCCAAACGACTTCCAAACAGCTTCCAAACAACTTCCGCTAAGGCCGCCAGTCACGCGCTATGCAGCTTGCTACAAAAGCACTCTCGCATGACATGCCGAGCTTTGTGCAACAGCCTGTTCAAACCTGTCCAAAACAGATCTAACATTCACAATCTACATTCGCATAAGGCGTATTATGCCTTTAGAAGTAAACCCACCGCCACGAGCGCAGATCCTCCTATTGTCTGACGGCTTTGCCCTTAAACTGAAGAGAAGTCAATTCTATTCTTCAAACCACAAAGCCCCATGGCCGACCAGATCGACCTTTTTAGCGCCGCAGGCATCGAGGCCACCCCGCCCCCGGCAGACTTCGACCCCGCCAAAATTCCGACTAGTGCCAACGTCCCCATCCCCCCCGGCACTTACGAATCCTTAGATCCGTTAGCCGCCCACTGCAAAAACTGCCAGCGCTGTGAACTCGCTGAAACACGCACTAACGTTGTTGTCAGCCGGGGTAGCCGTACGGCACCCATCATGATTATTGGGGAAGGGCCTGGACAGCAGGAGGACGAGCAGGGCCTTCCTTTTGTCGGAAGATCCGGTCAGCTACTAGAAAAAATTCTCGCCTCCGTTCACCTAGATAGCGAAAAAGACACCTACATTTGCAACATTGTAAAATGTCGACCGCCTGGTAACCGCAACCCGCTAGCCGCCGAAGTCAATGCTTGTCGTCCCTATATTTTGGAACAAATCCGCTTAGTCGATCCTAAAATTATTCTTCTCACAGGAGCCACCGCTGTCAAAGGAATCATCCCCAACGAAAAGCGCGGCATCACCAAAATTCGTGGCACCTGGATTGAGTGGGAAGGTCGCCAGTGTATGCCCATTCTCCATCCGGCATATCTGCTGCGAAACCCTTCTCGCGATCCAGGTAAGCCGAAGTGGCTGATGTGGCAAGACATTCAAGCGGTAAAAGCTAAGCTAGACGAGATCAGACAAGCAGCATAAACCGCGATCCTTTGAACACCGCCACCCTAATGCGGCGAATCACTATCACCCATGGCCATTTGTACCACCGTTGGCTGACCACCATCTTGGTGATACTTATTTGCCCACTTACTGATGATTTTATCTAGCTCATCAAAAGCGGCCTCGCGGTTCTCACTAGGAATGTTCAGCTCTTCTAAAATTCGACGCGTCCCCGACTGAGAATCTGCCCACTCGCGCATTAGGCGAAAGTAACGAGCCGTATCTTCCATCATGGTAAACGTGCGCTCTTCCTCACCCACCGGAGAGTACGAAACCCGGGCTAGCGCATAGAACGGAATGCCGCCGATGGGAGAATCGATTCGCGCTACGGTGCCCGCATAGATCAGGCGACGGCGAATATGCTCCGCTAGCGCATCGCTCAATACCATGCGCCGATCTTCGGGCAAATTAGATTGCGATCGCGTATGCAGTAGATCAATCAGCTCCATAAACTGAACGCCCGTCAAAATTTCGGCATCGGGCAACGGCTCCGGCAGATCTGCCGACTTCAGCTTGGCCTCTACCTGGCGCTTTTCTTCAGACGTCAGACTAGAGCCAGGCACCCGATAATCGCCCGGCGTCCAGGGATATCGCTGCATCCAAATATGCGGTAGCTGAATCAAATAACCCGGCTCTTGAGAACCCAGCATTTTCAGCAGCTTGCCTTCGGTTAGCGCCGCCTGCATCTCTTCAACAATCACCTTCACCCGCTTGGGTTCAATGTGATGTAAATGGCCCGTCATACGCAAATTGTTCTTCTGCTCTACGTACGTCGTGTAAATAGCGCACTTTGCCGCCGTCGCGGCTGCGTCCAAAAAAGCCCCGTGGCGATGCCCCCCCGTACACATAGCGCTAAAGGCTAGGTACATCATGATCTCGTCGATTGCGCTGGGGTCTAATTTCTTAACTAAATCGGTATTGCTGGTCATCAAAACTCGATCAAGCGAAAATGCTTAATATATAGAATGCACAGAAAACGAACAGGAGAGGTAGCCTCACTCACTGTGCCTGCGAAGCCCGGTATAAATAGATACAGAGGTTATGAACTTATTTAAAAAGTCTTCATTAGCCCACATTCTACACCGGGACAAGAAGGTTCGCTAGCAAACCTTCTGCTTACGCAGATATGAATCAGTATTATTCTTAACCCTATTACAGAGTGCTGACTACTCCTGATTTTAGTGACGGTTTGGCTAGTGACCAATTGACTAGTGACGGTTTGGTTAGTGACCGGTTAACTAGTGACAGGTTGACTCGTGACAATTCAATAGCGGCTTTGCAGAGCAGGAACAAGTCGGCCGCTGCCTCGGTGGGCAACCAGCTTTTTTTGGCTGCTTTGCAGCTCTTTTGGCACGTTGGCTATACGACCGCTACCTCGATCAGAAACATTTACCGTTTCCAGAAAGTCTGCTTTGGTAGAGGTTGACGAAGCAAGCGCAGGTAAAGTCGAAGTCATCGACCCCACTAGAGCGCTGGTCGCACAGGTCGCTGCAAAGAGGCCGCTAAGCAGGGAGTGATAATAAGTCAGCATGATTGCTAATTGATTTCCAAGTCGTTATTCAGTGATACGTCCGCTCTGCTATTAGGTCAGGACGATCTATATGAAGAATTGACTTAGTTACCGCACGGCTACGGACGTACACAGCAGCCATTTTCCAGCCGGATTCCAGGTTCCTTGCGCTTCTATTAACTGATTGTTGGTAAGCTGCAAAAAAACATCTGTAATTTCCGATCTAATCGTCACTAATAAGAGATGATTTGGCAGATGTTCTGTTGAGTTTTGATGAAGTTTGTATTGACTGTTTTCATCAATAAAGAATTTGCCGACAATAGAAATTCGACGATCTAGAAGCGTATCTTTTGCGGTTTTTTCTTTATAATCTGCTGATTTACCTAATTGAACAGATTTAGCTTGAGCAGGCCCAGCGATCGCCTTTTGCTTAACAACAGCTTTTTCAACGGTTACCGGGCTAGAAATAGATTTAAAGTTATGATATCCACTGCAAGGATACTGCTCTGGATGGGTCAAATAGTGCTGCTGAATTGCCGCCCAGTCGGGATGATCGGGAGGCACATTAAACAGGGGCACCACCGCAGTCGGTGCGGTTGGATCGGTGATTAAGGCTGTTTGGAGCGATCGCACGCCGCCCCCCTCGCTCAACTCCCTCGGCCACCGCCCCTGCTCTATGCACAGCGCCGCCGCCATTCCTGCCGCCTGCCCAAGACCCAACACCACCGGCTGCAGCCGCGTCGCCCCATTGGCAATGTGCGACACCGAAATATTTTTTTCGCACAATAGCAGACCATCTATTGCTGCTGGCACCAGCGCCTCGTAGGGAATCGTAAACGGCGTTCCCGTCCAGCGACCGCCCCAGTGGATGGCCTTTGGCGCAAGCGGCATTTCATAACCTGGATAGTGATGGTCGTTGGGATAGTTTCCGATGGCGATCGCGCTCATATCTCCACCGTCATTCATCGGCAGCGCCGCCACCCAAGCCGCCGCATCACCGACGACCGACAGCGGCAAAATATCTCGCTCACTCACCGTTGCTAATCCCTTGACCCGACGACTCTCCCGGTAGTAAGGCATCATTGCAAACCCGCCACCTGGCGAATACTTCGAAAAGGGAAAGGCGTTCATCGCCAAACCGTAAGCGTTACCGCAAGCATTGCCCAACCGCCGCTGAATATAGTTGGCAAAAGACTGACTGTGCCACTGCGCCTCGCGCCCATATTCCGCCCGCGCCGCCGCAGACTCAACCAGACGATGTAGCCCCACGCCATAGTCATTGC
Organism: Phormidesmidales cyanobacterium; assembly: GCA_038260205.1. Lineage (GTDB taxonomy): Bacteria > Cyanobacteriota > Cyanobacteriia > Phormidesmidales > Phormidesmidaceae > Phormidesmis. The sequence continues at coordinate 5,013 of JBBSOB010000058.1, read as the reverse complement.
CACAGTGCGGCCAGTTAATCATGAACTGGTTATTTGGCAGCCGCCCATAGTTCAAAAACGCTTCACCCGCAGCGGCTTGAGCACCATCTAGATCAGCATTCGTCCCCGGCAGATTTGCCCAAGCCCGCTCAAAGGCTTCATCTGGCGTTGTCTGAAGCGGCGGTGGAATCATCGGCGCAACCTGCTCGCCATAGTCCTCCATCACCACCACCCAAGTAGGCGACTGTACCGGATACCGCTGCGTAATTTCATACAAAGCATCCTTTGGATCGCTGAGCGAAACCGGCGCGCTCGGCTCATCCCATTCAGCCTGAGTCTCCCAGCCCCAGCGAAACGGCACCTCAGCTAGGGGCAGCAAATCCCCCAGCTCTGTCCCGTCAATCGTAATCGTGGCGCAAACCGTCACCGAGTCAAACTGCACGCCTGCCACATAGTCGCCCTGCCGCAGCACCGCCTGAGGCGTCTGCCCCATAATCCATCGCAAATTAGGCAAAGCCCCTACCCAATCTGCAAAAATTTGCGCTCCCACCACCGGACAATAAGTAAAAAAGCTCACCCAGCCATTGTCCAAACCACCCGAATGTCGCCGCCGCAGCTCCCGCAAAAATTCGCCCCAAATCCCAGTCTGAAATGCCGCTAGCTCGTTGCCATCCGGCGCAGAGACACCCGCTGCCGTCAACATTCCGCCCAGCCAGGGCAGCTCCGAAACTAGCACTACGCTCACCCCACGTCGCGCCGCCTGAATAGCTGCCGCTGTTCCACCCGCGCCGCCACCCACCACCAAAACTTCCGCCGAAATAATCTCAGAACTCATAGTCAGAACTCATAGTCAGAACTCATAAGTTAAGCGGGCCAGTCTACAAATAAGGCGTAATATCTTCACCCAAATCATCAGATAAATACGTCAGCGCTCGAAACCGCAGGCCGACGAGCTGCTCGTAAAGCGGATTGATTTTGCACATGGGCGGAATATGAACTGTTTTATGCCCGAACAGCGTCACATCGCGCTCGAATGGGCATTGAGAGGGAACCAGTTTGCAGACAAATCTGGCCAAACGAGGGTCGTCTACGATGAGACCGTCGAGCCACTGGCGCACTGGCTTCAGCGGCTGGATCCCTTCAGTTACAGTTGTCTGTGTTTCGAGCTTAGTCTCATTGGGCTTAGTCTCATTGGGCTTAGTCTCAACAGAAGGCTGGTCTTCGTCTAGGTCGCTTAAGTTTTGTAGCGTTGTTTGCAGCGCGGCTAGGGCGGCTGGCTTTACATTCAAAGCCTCAGAGAAGGCCATTATCCGATCATTCTCGGCCTGAGAATAGATGCCATCGGCTAAGGCCACCATCACGGCCATGCGCAAAAAATTATGGGCCGTCGAGTCGTTCAGATTTAGCGTTGTTAATTCACTAGGCTCAATCGGCGCTAGCGCGTCAAATTCAATATTGGGCGCAAATTCAGACTCGACCATTGACCGAATCATTGTCTTTTCGGATTCGTCAAACTGACCGTCTGCCCAGGCAATCGTTAGTAGACCCCGCAGCCAGACGCAAATTTGTTCAGAGGTGTAGGCAGTTGCTTGAGTAGAAGAAGTCATAGTTTTAGGTTTTATGGTCATTCTAAACCCGTTTTTTCTGGGGTGACTCAAAGGAGCGATCGCGCTCTAGATCAGCTCTAGCCAACAGTACGCCATCAGCAATCAGCTTCAGCAGTTCTTTGAGCTGAGTTCCCAAAAAAAAGAGGCTTATAAAAGCCTCTCAGAATGTTCGTTCATTGATCTAATTTCAGTGAATACTTTTCAAAGCGCCCGCGCCACAAATCATGCCGACTTGTAAGCATCCACCGAAGCAAAAGGCAGCGAGCACCCGTCAAGACTATCCGCTAATGACACGTATAAGTCAAATAAAATGGGTATTTCCTCGGGATCGCTAAAATCAACCGAGAAAACACCCCCTTTACTGACTTAGCCAACTCAATAGCTTACCCAAATTTTAGTTCGCGCTAACTCTAATCTGCTCGAACTGAAATTTGTTCAAACTTTAGTCGGCTCAAACGTCAGTCGGCTCAAACTTCAACAACTTGACTGTTCAGATCAGGCATTCGCTTGCCCATTCCGTTTTCCGCATTGGGGTCTTGCACCTTTGCCAGCATCGCACGTAGGTTTGGCCCCTCAATCACTTCCTCTTGCAGCAGCAATTGAGAAATCTCCTCTAGCAGCTCGCGATTATTGCTTAAGATATTCAGCGCCCGCTGATGAGCATTCTCCACGATGCTCTTTACTTCTTCATCAATTGCCTTCGCTGTCTGGTCACTCACCAATCGGCGGGCATTCGGCACACCGCCATCGCCTAGAAAATTATTCTGCTTACTGCGGTCATAGGCCAGCGGCCCCAGCACCTTACTCATGCCATAGCTCGTCACCATTTGCTCAGCCACATCGGTCGCCCGCTGCAAATCGTTCGCCGCCCCAGTTGTAATGGAGCCAAACACCACTTCCTCCGCCGAACGTCCCCCCAGCATCGTTGCAATCTGCCCTTTTAGCTCTGCCTCATCCCGCAAAAAGCGATCCTCAGTCGGCAGCTGCAATGTGTAGCCCAGCGCGGCCATTCCTCGAGGCACAATCGAGATTTTTTCCACCTCGTCTGAACCTGGCATTGCCGCCCCCACCAAGGCATGACCCACCTCATGATAGGCCACGATCTCTTTTTCCTTGTCGTTCAGCACGCGGCTGCGCTTTTCCAACCCCGCGACGACGCGCTCAATCGCTTCTGCAAAGTCCTGCTGTTCTACCGCTTCACGATGATTGCGAGCAGCAAGCAAAGCCGCTTCGTTGACTAAGTTAGCGAGATCTGCGCCAGCAAATCCTGGGGTTCTAGTCGCGATCGCTCTTAAATCCACCTCACCTGCCAGCTTCACCTCGCTCGCATGAATTCTCAAAATCGCATCGCGCCCTTTCAAATCAGGCCGATCTACCAGCACCTGCCGGTCAAACCGTCCGGGTCTTAACAACGCCGGATCCAAAATTTCAGGCCGGTTGGTTGCTGCCAACACAATAATGGTGTCGCTCTCTGCGCCAAAACCATCCATCTCTGCTAGGAGCTGGTTTAGCGTTTGCTCCCGCTCATCGTTACCGCCATAAAAGCCGCCCGTCGAACGCGACTTACCAATCGCATCTAGCTCGTCAATAAAGATGATGCAAGGAGCCTGCTTTTTCGCCTGCTCGAACAAATCGCGCACCCGCGAAGACCCTACGCCCACAAACATCTCAATGAACTCCGACCCCGAAATGCTAAAGAACGGCACTCCGGCCTCACCCGCAACGGCCTTCGCCAGCAAAGTTTTACCCGTTCCTGGTGGCCCTACCAGCAAAACCCCCTTCGGAATGCGCGCGCCTAAATCGGTAAAGCGCTTGGAGTTCTGCAAAAAATCGACGATTTCGACCAGCTCAGTCTTGGCCTCATCTACGCCCGCCACGTCAGCAAACGTTGTTTTGGTGTCCTCGTCTTCTACGTACACCTTGGCTTTGCTCTTCCCAATTGAAAATAGACCGCCGCCGCCGCCAGCACCGCCCTGACTGCGCCTCATGAAAAGTAGCCATATCCCCACAAAAATTAGCGGTGGTACCACCCAGCTCAACAAGCTGCCAATCCAGGCCGTCCCCGAAGGCGGCGTCGCCGAAAACTCTACGCCGTTTTCTTGCAGCACTGTCGGCAAGTTCAAGTCAAAAACGGGCGCAGTTGTATAGGTTGGCCCATCTGCCGATAGCTGATAGGTAATTTGCTTTTCGCCTACTGAGGCGATCGCCACTTTCTGATCGTTCACCTGCGAAATGAACGTACTGTAGGGAACGCGCTCAGCGGTTTGCCCAAAAGAAGGCGGCACCAGCGTACTGCCAATTAGCAGCACACTCAAAAGCAAAAACACCCAGTTTGTCGCTTTACGCTGCTGTGGCTTTTTATCCTTAATTGGCATAGCAATTCTTATCCGTCTTATAGCGCTTGATTTCTTTAGATGGCTACATTCTAGCGAGGCTAGGGCATCAGAGATCTTGGTCGGATGGCGAGATCGCCGTAAACGCGGGCGGTTTTAGAACAAGAGGACGAGCGATCGCACCTTAGCAAGGGCCAATAAGTCAACGCAAATTATCTGTGTAGAATCTGCTTAGGTTGAAAAAGTTCGACGCTATCTAGAACTTACTGACGTGAACTTAGGGTTCTCTTTACTCGTTTTTTCAAACGGGCTAGCTCAGCTTTCATCATGAGCGATCGCTGATCCTTAGAGCCTAGCAGTTTGTTAAACAGAGATAGCGCCTCTCCATAGGCGGAGATCGCTTCGGGCAACCGATTGCATTTCTCGTACATTTTTCCCAGCGTGCGAGTTCTCTCCGCAAACCGTCGAGTCTGAGTCTCCTGACGACTGCGCTGAACTATCCGCCATTCTTCTAGCAGCGGCATAGCCTTTTGGTACTGGTTCGTCACCCGGTAGAACTCGGCTAAGTTATTTAGACTGGTGGCGGTGTTGGGATGGCGATCGCCCAGCTCCGTTTTATAGATTTCGAGCGCCTCGACATACAGCGGTTCGGCTTCTCCATAGCGACCCTGGGAATCGTACATAGCGGCTAGGTTATTCAGACTGCTAGCGGTATCGGGATGGCGATCGCCCAGCTCCGTTTTATAGATTTCGAGCGCTTCGACATACAGCGGTTCGGCTTCTCCATAGCGGCCTTGGGAATCGTACATGGCGGCTAGGTTATTCAGACTGCTAGCGGTATCGGGATGGCGATCGCCCAGTTTTGCTTTCCGAATTTTAAGCGCTTCGATCAACAACGGTTCGGCTTCTCCATAGCGGCCCTGTGACCGATACAGGAGTGCCAGGTTATTGAGACTGCTGGCAGTATCGGGATGGCGATCGCCCAGTTTCGCTTTCCGAATTTCGAGCGCTTCGACATACAGCGGCTCGGCTTCTCCATAACGGCCCTGGGAATAATACAGTCCTGCCAGGTTATTGAGACTGCTGGCAGTATC
>JBBSOB010000057.1:0-19407 GCA_038260205.1 Phormidesmidales cyanobacterium | reverse complement strand
GGCGGTAATGGCCAAAGCAGCCAGCCCTAATGAACCCAACGACAGCGGTTCTAGCGCGCTCAATCCCAAGGCCATCTTCTCCCGATTTGTCGTTGGGGCCAACAATCGCATGGCCCATGCCGCGGCGCTAGCCGTAGCCGAATCGCCCGGACGAGAGTTTAATCCGCTGTTTCTCTGCGGCGGTGTCGGACTCGGTAAAACCCACCTGATGCAGGCGATTGGTCATTACCGCTTACAAAGCGACCAAAATGCTCGGGTGGCCTATGTTTCGACGGAAACGTTTACCAACGATTTAATCGCCTCTATCCGCCGCGACTCTATGCAGCGATTTAGAGAGCAGTACCGCGAGGTCGATGTCATCCTAGTGGACGACATTCAGTTCATTGAAGGTAAGGAATACACCCAGGAAGAGTTTTTCCACACCTTTAATACGCTGCACGAGGCAGGCAAACAAATTGTGTTAGCCTCCGACCGACCGCCCAACAAAATTCCTAGGCTGCAAGACCGGCTGTGCTCCCGGTTCTCGATGGGACTCATTGCCGATATTCAATCGCCTGACTTTGAAACGCGCATGGCAATTTTGCAAAAGAAGGCTGAGTACGAGCAGGTTTCTATCTCACGCGATGTCACTGAGTACATTGCCTCGTCTTACACCTCAAATATTCGAGAGTTAGAAGGCGCTTTGACCAGGGCGATCGCCTACACCTCGATTTCGGGCCTGCCCATGACGGTAGATAATTTGGTGCCCGTCCTCGATCCCCCCGCTCAGCGCATAGAATCCTCACCTAAAGCCGTTATTAAGTCTGTCTCTGACGCCTTCAAAATCTCCATAGAAGATCTCAAAAGCAACTCCAGACGGCGGGAAATCTCTCATGCTAGGCAAGTAGGCATGTATCTGATGCGCCAGCATACCGACCTAAGCCTGCCTAAAATTGGCGATCAGTTTGGCGGCAAAGACCACACCACCGTGATGTATAGCTGCGATAAGATTGCTCAGCTCATCAAGCGCGATTTAAACCTGGCGCAGATCGTCAGAGAAGTGAGCGATCGCATCATTCTGACCGCTGGCCACTAAATTACTCATCACACATATTCATATCCCCCGCTTTGACGAACGCTAATCGTTGAGGCTGGGGATAACTTTTTGGCGCGATCGCACCGCTAATTGAAAATAATGGAAAAAACCGAGGAACAAAAAATGTGAATGCTAGTGCGATCGCGGGTCTGGATCTGGGCTGTGTGCGATCGCACTACCTGCAAATCAGCGCCGGAACGTTAAGATATGTAAAGATTTTGCCTGTGGAAAACTCCCCCTTTTCTGTGGAAAACTCCCCCTTTTCTGTGGAAAACTTGTGGAAAACTTTGGGAGTTTTCCACAGGCTCCAAAAATGACGGATCTTTTTCCACAGGTGGGGCAAAGTTTTCCACAGGTTTTCCACAGGTTTTCCACAGGCTCCAATCGTTACAAGCTAGATGTACCAATGAATCCAAATAGTTTTCCACAGTTTCCACAGACTCTACTACTACTATCTAGATAAATTATTTTAAAAAGAAGAAGAAGCGTTAGAGCGAAAAGAAAATTCAAAATTCGGCTGGAAAGTTTCTACAAAAAAGTGCTAAAAGAGTGATAACGTTGGACAGCTTGAAAACCTAGGCAGCTTGAAAACCGTATCCGTTAGGACTAACCTCCCCAAAAACCTAATTTTCTCTAGCCCCATCTAGACGGTTCCCGCCTCCACATGAGATTTAGCTGCCCCCAAGCTGACTTCAACACCCACTTCTCTCTAGTCAGCCGCGCGGTTCCTTCGCGTCCGAGCAAGCCGGTTTTGGGCAACGTCCTGGTTAAGGCCAACGCCGATACGCAGCAGGTGACGCTAACTGGCTTTGACGAAACCCTAGGCATTCAAACATCTTTTCTAGCTCAGGTAGACCAGAGCGGGTCGCTCACCCTACCTGCCAAGTTGCTAGGCGATATTGTTTCTCGCTTACCCAACGAAGACATCGACATCAGCGAAGACGACGACGAGCCGGTGATTACCCTGTCTTGTTCTGCGGGTCGCTATCAGGTACGCGGTCTGAGCGCCGAAGACTATCCCAGTCTGCCCGAAGTAGATTCCACAGAGATCGTCAAAATTTCAGCCGATGCTCTGCTAGAAGGGCTGCGTGGGGCGCTCTTTGCTATTAGCTCAGATGAGACCAAACAGGTACTTACAGGCGTTCATCTAAGAGCGGACGAAGACAGTCTAGAATTCGCGGCGACCGATGGGCACCGATTGTCAGTGGTCAGAACGGTCGAAGAATCTGGCTCCCCCGTTACCAATTTGCAAAGCAGCGTTACTATTCCGGGTAAGGCGTTACGCGAGCTAGAGCGCATCCTTCAGATTTATCCCAGCAGCGAACCCGTTGCCTTCCAGCTAGACGACACTCAGGCTGTCTTTGACTTAGGGCAGCAGCGCATCACCACCCGCCTGTTAGAAGGTCAATATCCCAACTATCGCCAGCTCATTCCCAGTCAGTTCGAGCGTCAGCTCACCCTAGATCGCAAGCAGTTCACGGCTTCACTAGAGCGCATTGCCGTCATGGCCGACCAGCGCAATAACATCGTTAAGCTGTCCATTAATAACGAGTCGAGTTCTCTGTCCTTATCGGTAGAGGCCCAAGAAGTTGGCAACGGCTTAGAAACGCTACCCGCGCAAATTACCGGCGCAGACCTAGATATTGCGTTTAACGTTCGCTACTTGCTCGAAGGACTTAAAGCTCTGCCCTCCTCAGAAATCCAAATTCAGTGCAATACGGCGACTAGCCCTTCGGTATTGACTCCGCTAGGCGGCACAAAAATTACTTATTTGGTTATGCCAGTACAGATTCGCAGCTAGCCGCTGAGAATCTAGCCGCTGAGAATCTAGCAACTGAAATGATCGCCGCAAATCAGGTCGTCGCTGATGAAGCGCTACGAATAGCAAGCGCTACAAATAGCAAGACATGTTGATTAACTTGGTCTGGGATCACAGAACTTTTGGCGATTGACGGGTACTTTACGATTGGGGAGTTGGGTTAGGCCACTTCTAGAAAGGAGCTAAGCTCAGTCTCCCACTGTAAACTTAACCCTGCAAAAGTAGACTCATGGATTTAATGCTAGCAGCTCTGATGTTTGGTGCGGTTCTCGTTATCTTTAGCCAGGAAGTACTCGGTGGCTAACAGGCAGTTCTTTATTTTTGTGCTGTGAGGGCGTGCTGTGAGGGCGCTATTTAGCCTTTAGTGCCAAAGAAATCGACTCTGTAGTCTGAGATTTTAACGCCCGTTTCGGCTTCTACCTGCGCAATTAGCTCAGCTGGTAAATCTATCTTGATGTCGATAATCTGATGAGTGTCGGTGCAGTTGATGTGGCTGTGCGAAGAGCTGATGTGTCCATACAGCCGTCCATCAGAGCGCTCGACGCATTCGATGATGCCTTGGTCGGATAGGGCTTCTAAATTTTGGTACACAGATGTATGGCCAATCTCCCGGCCTAAGCGGTTTAGCCGGTCGTAGATGTCTCTAGCTGACAGATGTTCTTGAACTTGCCATAGCAATTCTAGAATGTACCGTCGCTGACGACTCAGCCGCATACCCAACGCCTGACACCGCTCAATCGCATCTTCTAAAGACTCAATGGGTGCGAAAATATCAGATGATGTTTGCATAGCATGAGACACAGTGTTGGGAGAAAGACCTAAATCGTAGTCAGTACTACTTTAGCTCGAACTCAAAGTTATTGTCTATTTTGGGGTTGGTAGCGTTAGCGATCGCCTGTTGTGACGCTAGTGGCGGCAGGGTGACAAGGTTAGTTTCAAATATCAGATTGTCGTTATATCAGACTGTTGCTTTTAAGCGGTTAGATGTTGGTATTTGCCTGTCGGATGCGATCGCAATCTGTTTTGCCTGCTCAACCTGTAATCGTTATTTGCTGACGTTCATATAAGGAAAACTCACGTTTGCGGGCGGTTCTCGCCGATAAAATATAGGCTAAATGCCGCTAGCTCAGGTCTTATACTATTCTCTGTGACGCCCTGTGATGCTGAAGATATAAACCGTGCGGCAGGGCTGGCCCCATTTCTACACTCACTCCTTAGCAGTTACCCCAATGAGTTCGCTTCGATGGTCAAAGCTGATCAACCCCTATCCCAGCGTATAGCCAAACTATTAGATAATCCTGCGCCCCGTTCTCGCCCCGGACGCAGAGTCAGTCGCGTTCATCACAACATTGAGGCCGACAACCCGATATATCATACGGCGATGGCCTTTTTGCTAGCAGGGCAGGTCATGCACCGGCTGCTGCAAGGACGTTTCGGTCAGCGCCAAATTATGGATCACCTAATGTGCGCTGGGCCACGCTGCCTGCTTCCGGTGATTATGACTAATGTCTGTGCGGGGATCATTTTTGCCACGCAGTCGGCTAGAGAGATGTCTCAGTTTGGCTCTATTAGCGCTTTGGGCAGCGTATTTGCCGCTGCTTACTGTCGAGAGTTAGCGCCGCTGCTGACCGCTGGGGTACTGGCCTGCCAGGTGGGGTCGGCATTTGCTGCCGAAATTGCCGCTATGAAGCTGACTCAGCAGATAGATGCACTCAAAATGCTGCGCACTGACCCGATTGATTATCTGGTGATGCCAAGAACGATCGCCTGTGGCATTATGCTGCCGATTCTCACGATTTTGGGGCTGTGTTTTGGCGTTGCGGGCGGTGGCTTCATCACGACGACGGTTTACGATTTGTCTATGTCTAGCTTTTTAGACGGTCTGCGAACCCATCTACAGGTGGCAGATGTGCTGATGATTATCGTGAAGGCCGTGGCGTTTGGCGGGGTGATTGCGATCGCAAGCTGTAGTCGAGGTCTGACGGCGGCGCGGCACGGTCGGGGCGTGGGTGAGTCGGCAACTGCCGCTGTGGTCACGGCTTGGGTAGGGCTATTTTCTATCGATCTTATTCTTTCTAGCGTGGTGCTGTTTAGAATGCTGCACTAGACCCTAAAACTCAGACCCTAAAACTAGAGGATTTGAAACTAGCACGGCTATTTCACTTCGCTGTCACACAAAAGTCATACCGGCCTAGCAATATGTAAATCAGGAGTGATTAGTTCGCTTCCTCACACCGCCTAGACCAATACTGCTCAACGATGGAAACTCATCCCCGGCGGTATTGGTTTTTTTTGTTTGCATTGAGACAGACAGGGTCAGACAGATCGGGTGAGACAGGTCGAGTTTTTAGCTATTCAGCCGTCGCCGATCCTGGGCTAGACCCCTCAAACTGCTGATTGTAAAACTGAGCGTATCTACCTCCCTGCCCCAGCAGCTTTTCGTGCGTTCCAGACTCTAGAATCTGACCTTTCTCCAAAAATAGAATGCGATCTGCTTTGCGCACGGTGCTTAATCGGTGTGCAATGACAAATACGGTTCGATTTTCCATGGCGCGTTCTAAAGCTTCTTGTACCAGTGCTTCCGATTCGGGGTCTAGGGCGCTAGTCGCCTCATCTAGGATCAAGATACGGGGGTTGAGTAGAATGGCGCGGGCGATCGCAATCCTTTGCCGCTGCCCGCCCGAAAAATTCGTTCCGCGCTCTCCCACCCAGGTGTGATATCCCTGTGAAAACTGGCTGATGAACTCATGGGCGTTGGCGACTTTTGCGGCGGCGGCGATCGCCTCATAATTCAGTTCAGTTTGGCCATAGGCAATATTTTGCGCCACCGTCCCCGAAAACAGCGTCGTCTCCTGCGGCACCGTCCCAATTTGATGTCGCAAGCTGCGGATCGTCACGGTCTTAATATCAATGCCGTCAACTAGCACCTCGCCCACCTGCGGATCGTAAAAGCGAGTCAGCAGATTCACAATCGTGGTTTTACCCGCTCCTGAAGGCCCGACTAGCGCTACTACTTCACCGGGCGCTACCTGTAGATTCAAGTGGCTAAGAACGGTACGCTCTGGCTTCGACTGATCGTCCACTTGATCGCTTTGAGAATCTGAGTGGTAGCTAAAGCTGACGTTGCGATAGTCCACTTTGCCAACGATAGGCGGTAGCGGTTTAGCATCTGGGCGCTCTATCAGCGTTGGCTGAAGATTCATGAGTTCGAACACGCGCTCGGCTGAGGCTTCTGTTTGTTTGTAAAGGTTGTATTGCTGGGTTGCTAGATCAATCGGGTTGATCAGAATGGCGATAATCGTCAGAAAGGTCACAAATTCTTCGGCTGCTAGGTTGCCGATAGAAATCTGCCACGCGCCGACCAAAAACAGCAGCATTACGCTCAGCGCTTCAAAGAAGCCCAATACCGGATACTGTACAGCCGTCACATGTTCAGTTTTGTACTTCGCATCTCTGTTTTGTTTAGCTCGTTCAGAAAATCGCTTCACCTCGTAATCTTGAGCGGCAAATGCTTGCACAATTCGGATGCTACCAAATACTTCTGTGAGGAGCGAGGACAGGCCAGAAATCTCCGTCTGATTTCGCCGAGAGAGCACTAGCTGCCGTTGCCCAAAAAAGCTGATCAGCAGTGCCATTAGGGGAGCCACAATCAGCCCCGTCACGGATAGCTGCCAGTTGAGATAGAAGATATAGCCGGTTAAAACAACAATCTGTAGGATGCAAGAAATAAACTGCTGAGACAGTTTGGTGACGACTTCACCGAGTTTGTCGATGTCTTCTGTGAGGCGGTAGGTTAAGTCTCCGGTCTGCGATCGCGCAAAATAATCCACATTTAGCCGATGCAAATTAGCATACGTTTCCTCACGAATCGCCAGCGCCACATTTTGAGAAGCGCTAATCGCACTGACCCGCGCTAGGTACATAAAAATGTTTTGGAAGGTAAAGTCTACAACCGCTAAACCCAACCAATAGGCCGTCTGCCCAACGTCTCCTCCTCCGATTGCCCCAGCAGCTTTCCCGGCCAAATATGGCAAAACGGGAACAGTGGCCACATATCCTAGAACAAACAAAAATGTCCGTAAAAACAAAGGCCACTCAGCCTTCAAAAACGGTTGTAAATAGCGATAGCTAGAGGGTGGTGATGCAGATCTTTTTACAGCCATTACCCTAAGCTCGCAGCCGAAGATTTACTTTGCTTCGCTGCGATCGCCCGATCCATATTCGACAAGATCATATTTGCAATCCGCGCCGCCGCCCCAAACGGCCCAAACCGCTGCTGCCCATTTTCCACACAGGCCTGCAAATATTCCGCATCCTCCATCGTCCTCACCACACAAGCTGCCGCCTCTTTTAAGATCTCTGGCGTTGCCGCCTGCTCGCCAATTGTCTGCACTGATAGCCCTAGCAGGCGGTCTTGAGCCTCTGCAAACGCATAGGTAAACTGCGGCCCTTCCCCCGCAATCTGCACAATCGGTTTGCCAATCGCCATGGCCTGATCCACCGCCAAACCCGCCATTCCTACCACTAAGGTCGTCCGACAGGCAATATCGTTAAAGGCATCGCTATAGCAAAGAATTTCTACCGGATTGGGGTAATACTCATCGCCGCCATGGCTCAGACGTACCCACGGATCGCGGCCTTCGCTCTCGTGCTGTTCGTACTGCCAGCCACCATAGCCACCGTCCTTTGCGATCTTTGCCACCTCTGCCATGACGCTAGGCACCAGCGCCGCTCGAAACTTCACTGCCGAGTTGAGCTGCGCTGCTTCCAACGCCAACTGCATTTCCAGCTTAAAGTTGCGCACTGCCTCCGCTGTTCGCGACCCTGGCAGCAGCGCCACCATTTTCTCTCCTTCAGCTAGCTGAATATCCTTGCCCGCAGGCTTTAGCCGATCTAGCGAAGGAATCCCGCCAAACTGAACCTTTTCTAGCCCTTGCTGGCGCAAATCTTCAGCCGTATAGGCATCTCTAGTCGCCACGGCCAAACAGCGCTCAGACTTCAAAATCTGCCACAGAATCAAGTCCATGTTTAGTTTGCCTTCGTACATCGCCGATAGCGGCGAAATAAAAGATACAAACGGCTTCCCGCTCAGCAACGCAAACGCCTGCCCGATGGTGTCTCCGGTCGCGGCGACAAAATCTACGTCCGCCTTCGAGACGTACGCCTTCATCGCCTGATATTGCTTCCAGGTCATTGTCAGCAGTCCGGCTCGAATGTCGTCAATTAGCCGCAGCCGGTTCATATAGGTAAACCCGCCCGACGGCAGCGTGTAGGTTGGCCCCACAATTGGCACATTTATTTTGCGATAGGCGTTGCCCTCGCCCACAATCGGCAGCGCTGCAATCTCCAAATTAGGCCGAATGGCTCGCAGCGTCCGAATAATGTGAGCGGAATGGTTGTCTTCACCATGCCCGTTGCTGATATACAAAAGCCGCTGAGAAAGCTGGGGAGACATACTCGAACGAGGCACCAGGCCACAGTAAATGAATGGACTTATGAGGGATATAAAGGTCGAATCTATCGTACACCTCTCGCGGTGTGACCTGGCGCAGCCTTGCTTTGATAACTGATACAAAGGGACTTGCCAATCTATCGGTTAGTGCGTCATTTTAAGGTCACGCTTCAACGGATCTCAACTCTCATGGCTACTTCCTCAATTCGTCGCTATTCATCGGGTGTGCTTAGTGTTGTGCTGACGGCGCTGTCGTTGCCCTTCAGTCAGTCGAGTGCGATCGCCCAAACTGCATCGGTTACCCCAGATGAAACCGTCGAGTGCGAGCTGCTGATTGTGGGCGGTGGGCTGTCCGGCACGGCGACGGCCTATGAAAGCCTGCTGTCTGGCCGCACGGTTTGCATGACCGAACTGACAGACTGGGTGGGTGGTCAGATTTCCTCTCAGGGCACCTCGGCGCTAGACGAAGCCAAGCGTCAGCGCGATCTCTTGTTTTATGCGCGAGGTTACAAGGAGTTGCGTAGCCGGATTGAAAAGTTCTATGGCGAGCTAAATCCAGGCGCTTGCTGGGTAAGCGTTTCTTGTTTTCTTCCTCGTGATGCGAATACTATCTTGAGTCGCGAGCTAGAAGATGCTGCCCGTCGCGGCGGCGGTAAGCTCAAGTGGTTTCCCTCTACGGCGATTAAAGAGATTGAGCTGAGTGCGGATGGACGGCAGATTGAAAGTGCGATCGCCATCCAACACACCCCCAAACCCGGTGCTCCTCCTCTCAACACCTTCCCCCTCTCCAAAACCTTCCAAGACAGCTACAGCTACGAAGACTCAGACCTCTTTACCAAAGACGTTATCCAGTTCGTCCCGCCTGCCAAAGGCACCGACGGCCCAGCCGATTGGTATGTTGTAGAAGCAACCGAAACCGGCGAAGTCATTGCGCTCACAGGCATTCCCTACCGGCTAGGACTAGATCCCAAGTCACCGCTTAATCCTTCTTCCCCCACCGAAACCGGTGACCCTTACTGCGTCCAGGGCTTCACCTACACCTTCGGCATGGAGCGCACCGCTGAACCCCAGCCCCAGCCAGAACCTGCCTTCTACCAGCAATACGCCCCCTACTTCAGCTACGAACGTCCCCGCGACAGCAAAGACTACTTCGACTATGTCTTCACTTACCGCCGCATCGTTGCCCCCGACCCCCGACCCAACGATAAAAAAGAGTTTGGCGTCACCGCCGTCGCCCCCGGCGATATCTCCATGCAAAACTGGACATGGGGCAACGATTACCGCCCCGGCACATCTGCCGACAACCTCGTTCTAAGTGCTCCTCAGCTGGCTGAAATCGGTCAACTTGCACCCGGCGGCTGGTTTGGCGGTCTGCGGGTAGATACGCTCAGAAAGGGTGAGGAAAACGCCTATAGCTATTACCACTGGCTCACCACCGGCACCACCGACTCTCAGCTTGGCCCTGGGGTCAAAGAGCCTCATCTTGACCACCAGTTTATCTCTGGCCTAGACGCCCCTATGGGCACCGCTCACGGTCTTTCCAAGTTTCCCTATATCCGCGAAGCCAGACGTATTGTCGGTCGCCCTGCCTACGGCTATCCCGACGGCTTTATGGTCAACGAAATTGACATCTCCCGCGCCGACTACCGCGCCGAATATTACCAAACCTCTTTAGGCCCGCAGCGCTATCTCCAGCTATGGCGAAATCTGGCCGGACTAGAAACCACGTCCGCTATCGCAAATAACGTACCTGCCGCCGACATCATGCGCCGCACCCGCTCTACCATCTATCCAGATGCTGTCGGCATTGCCCAATATGCCATCGACTTCCACCCCTGCCTCACCGAGTCTCCACCCGAGGCCCCTGGCAACACGGAGTATAAAAACATCCGTAAAGCTCACGGTCAGGCTTATCCTGGTCAAATCCCACTGCGCGCAATGATTCCCCAAAATATCGACAATCTGTTGATTGCGGGTAAAACCATCGCCACCAGCAACATTGCCGCTGCTGCCTACCGCGTCCATTCCTTCGAATGGTCAGCCGGTGCTGCCGCAGGTACGACCATCGACTTTGCGCTAGACAACAAAATTCTTCCTTACGAGCTTGTAGACAATCTCCCACGCCGGGAGCCTCAATTAGAACAACTCCAGCGCCGTCTCAACGACAGCGGCAACCCTACCGCCTTCCCCGATACTTCTATCTTCAACCTCGATTGGGATGATTGGAAGGTCTGGTAAAATCGCCCGCCCTAATTTCCAGCATTCTGGAAGTTCTCTTAGTTCTCTTGGAACCTGATTCACGAACGTAACCAACGCATCTCTCTTTTGTGGGGATGGCCGCCCTGGCTGTCCTCGCTTATTCTTGCTTACCAGGGATTTCCAATCATCGTAAACGCAGACCAGTAAAACGGATGCGAAAAGTCCCAGCGTCCGCTCTGGGCTAAACCAGGCAGTGTGGCAATGTCATTTTTATCTGGCCCGTACACAAGGCCGTCGCTGACGCCCACGTCGCCGCGAATAAAACTTATTTGTGCCTGTCTTAGAGCCTCAGCTCTAATGGGAGACTGCTTGAGCGCGGTATAAAACTGAGACATAAATCCCAAGGTGCCTTCATCGCTAACCGACCACAAGCTAGCAAGGGCTGACGGTGGCCCAGCGGTGATGGCAAAACCAGCAAAGCCATATTCTGATGCGCGATCGCCCAGCGCCGTACTGCAGGCGCTCAAAATAATTAAGTTGATGTTAGATCTATCCAATCCTAATTCTTTCACATCGGTTAAAGAGAGTTTGTCGTCCCACATCTGAATATAAGAATTCTCCAGGTTCCCAGATTCGAAAGAGGCATGAGTTGCGAGATGAACAATGCCATATTTTTTTTGCTTGAGCTGATTCTGGAGGTTCTCTAGCACAAAGTCTTCATTCAAAAAAGCGTCTCCTTGCCACAGTTTTTGAGTAATCAGCCCGATTTCAGCGCTGACCGCAGGCAATGGCGGCTTGTCTTTAAACTTGGAAGCGCCCATTGCCAGAACTTCTGTATCGGCAAAGTCTATTCTTTCTGCACCTGTTTTTTCAAACGCAGTGAGACTAAAGCTAGGCAACAGGCCCACGCTGTACGCTTCTGCTAGATAGCGATCGCCATCGTGCAGCGCGGCAATCGGCAGCGTGCGAAGTCCGTCATCCATGACAAATCCTAAGCTTTCCACACCCTGGGCGGCTAACTCTTTTTCAATGGGTCTAATGAGCCAATCGTAAAGCTGTTGAGCGGGTTCTAGATACTGACGGGGGGTGGAAAACTGGCTGGTGACCTGTTGCCGCATGTTTTGGCTCACAGCGTCAACTTGTTCTCGAGTAATGCCCCACTGTCTCTTTCGAATCGGAGAACCTGCTTTGGTAACGAGCATTACTTCTAGCTGATCGTCAGGTTGGGCAGGGCGATCGCTGCCGGTAACAATCGCACTTGGCGATCGCGCATCTGGCACAAAATACGCATAGATTAACGCGGGTGTAATCCCGGTTACGGTTTCCACCTCTTGCAGCCTGGTTTGGGCGCTGTTGATGGTTTCAGTTTGGCTATGGGCTTCGGACAAGCCCAAATAGTTTCTAAAGTTTCTCCCAATTCCGCTTTCTATTTGGATAAATAGCTCAGCTAGCGCCTCGGCCTCGGTTGTTTTATTTTGTGCCAGGTGCAATAAGTCTGTTGTGGTAGAAATCGAATCTGAATGCCTATTAGTCGCGATCGCTAGGGCCGACGGGCGCAGCGGATCGCTTTCTAATGTTGGCGTAAGCGAGACGGACGGTATAGGCGAATCTGGCTCCAGATTCTCTGCGGTATTTTCTTTTCCAGGTGCTTCTACTGGTTCGGGCTGCTCCGGTGCCCCAGGCCCTGTCGATAATACAGGGCCTTCTGGCAACTTGGGTACTGGGGGTACTTTGAGGTCTGTTGATGGCGACTTGCTAATAACCTGCTCGATCTCAAAAAAGGTTGTGCCAATGTCGGTGAGCTGGCTATCTGAAAAATCTACTGTATCTATTCCAGGGCCGCCAGCGATCGTATCCGCAAAGTCTCCATTAGCCTCGAACTTGAAAGTATCCTGGCGATCGCCCCCTTGCAAGTTGCCAATATTCTCAAACGAGATACCGTTAACCGAACCGCTATTGAGGCCATCGATCATCCAGTTATTGTCTGTATTTGGCCCGACTAAAGTCTTCCCGCCCAAAATTCGCACGGGAAATCGCTCATTTACGGTCTTAATATCCTCTGAAAATAGGCTAACGCTGCCGGTGCTATCTGCTCGTCCAATATTAATGCTATCTGCCGCTGCGATCGCCGTTAAATCGGTTTTGGAGATATCTAGCGTGGAGCCTGCTGCGAGCGAAATGCCTATGTTGAGGTCAGTTTCTGGGCTAGCCGGGGCAAACCAAATGGCTCGACCTGCAACCGATTCGTTGCCGCCGCGTAAATCGATGCGATCGCCCTTTAAAAAAATATCGCCATTGCTGCCTCTTCCCGTTCTTCCCGTACTCACCGCCGCGATCGCCCTGGCCAAAATACCGCTTCCGGCCGTTAGTGAAACGCTGCCTGCACTGTCAGTGTTTGAATGATCTGCTGCCGATGAAGTGTTGATCGCACCCGCAACATTAATATCGTTAGCCGCTTCGATGGTAATACTGCCGCCTGTTTGAGCGTCATTTTTACCCGCTCTCGATTCAGAAATAATATCTCCGGTCACGATAGCATTGCCCCTTTCTGCTCTCAGCAGAATTTGTCCCCCCGCGCCTGATGAATTTTTGCTCGCGACCGAGGCGGCATTGAGGGTTCCGACTCTAATGTTGTCGCTGGCAAGTAATTCAATATCTCCACCGTTTCCGGCATTGTTGTCGCTGTAAGACCCGGTTTTGATCAGGTTTTGAACAGTAATGTCTCCATGTGTCGCTTCTATTCTGAGTCGCCCGCCATCGCCAGCGCGGTTGCCCTCACTAGCGCGGTTGCCCTCAAAGGAAGTATGAGTGCTCACCCCGCCTGCGATGACTCCCCGACTGCTAGTTAGCGTTACGTTGCCGCCGTTTTCTGTACCGGCTGCGCCCGTCATAATCTGCCCAGCAGTAATCCCAGCGCCAGAAATACTCACGTTGCCGCTGTCTGCCTCAATTTGATCATCTAGATCTAGCATGACAAACTCACCCATCAGATCTCTGTCTGAGTCAGCGTTAAAAGTTATCGAGCGGCCCTTCTGAAAGCGCAATTGGTTGTCAGAAAGATCCTCAATCGTAAAATCGTTAGCAGCTTCCAAGACAACGTTGGCAGTATGAGAGAGCCCTTCGACATAGCGACTCGATAAATATGTTGTCGATGCAGTCTCAGATGACGGCGCGGCTCCATCGGTAATTAAAATATTCTCAGAGCCTAACAAAACAGTGCCCGCATCGCCCTGTAGAGCGCTCAAATCTACGCTGCCGCTAGTCGTAAGCCGCTTTCCTCCAAATAGCTCTGCAGACCCGCCGTCGCCGCCGTTCGGCCCACCTCGGGCGCTGATGCTCCCATGAAATTCTGAGGTGTCATCTGACCAGAGCACGACCCTTCCTCCATCACCCTTGTCTAAAGCATTAGCCAGAATCGTAGAAGAACTATCTACTAATGTATGGTCGGCAGTAACAACAGAACCATTTCCTCGATTACCGCCTCCGATTTGAACCTGTCCACCTCCGCTGCTTCCAGAGGCATTGAGCATTGCCTTCTGCAAAAAGATTTGATGGCCAAGTACGTTAATGTTGCCACCTGTTTTGCCTGCGGTTGACAGGGTTCCTGAGGCGATCGCACTTCCCCCCGTCTCAGGAATCACCGTTCCTGTACTGACCAACCGTACGGTTCCATCCGCATCCGTGAGCAGTGCGGTCGCGTTGGCTAGCCCGCCACCTGTCAACAATTCACCTATGCTCGCAGAAGCAGCCTCAATATTAGAACTCGTAGAACGCTCAGAACTTGTAGAACCCGCGCCAGCGGCCACTGCGGCCACTTCTAAAGACAGCAGTTGCGTTCCCTGACTAATCCGCACCAAATTCTCTCCGGCTACGGCTACTATCGTCACCGTTCCGTCAGACGCTTCTAGGCCGCCTGTATTCACAACAGTCCCGCCGATGATCAAAATTGACTGGCCCGGATTTACCTTTAGCTCGCCCAAATTTACAACTGCACCTGGGCACTCTTGTGTAAAGTAAAAGGCGGTTGGCGTCCCTCCCAAATTGCTGTAGTTCGCGCGCGCGTTGACCATAAACTGCCCGCCTGCAAAATCAATCCTGTCGGCGGTTGTCGCTGTTAGTCCTCCCGATAAATTGAGCTTTGAATTCGGGCCAAATAGAACACCTGCGGGATTGATCAGATACAGGTTGGCATTGCTGCCACTCACTTGTAGCGTTCCATCAATCATAGAGGCTGCGCCGCCCCTAATGCTACTAATGACGTTTTGAGTATTGGCGTTGGTTATAAAGTTGGCAGTTTGCTCTGCGCTTAGGTCAAATTGCTCAAAGCTGTGAAACAGATTCGAGTTGTCTTTAGAAAGCTGACCGCCGCTGATTTCAACGGTTCCTCCCACTACGTTTACTCTGACCGCATCGACTCCGACCGCATCGACTCCAACCGCATCGACTCCGACTAGGTTTACTACGGTAGATGTGCCTTCGCTGCTGGGAATAATCTGCGCTAGGACGCTACTGGTCTGAGCTAAAGCGCCCATTAGCGGAAGTGCGATTAAAGCGGCTCTTTGACAGACCATCGTAGCCATAATCCTGGTTTTACGGGTGACATTCATGCTGAATAGTCCTCTAGTCAAAAATGCTTAGCAAGAAAGCTGAAAAATATATAACTTCAGTATTCCCACCCCCATCTTTATCTTTCTTACGTTTATGTTAAGACGGCTGAAGTGGGCGCTTTCGCTTTTCCCTAAGATCGAGGAGGATAGCGGGAACGTTCTTACCCGCAATGTCCTGACGGCCTTATGGAAATTTCAGATAACTGGCAAGAGTGGCTATTTACGATTGGATATCTTTCCTTCACCGTTTTTGTCATTTGGCAGGTTATCAAGCCTGCTAGGAAATAGGGCGTGGCGTTTTGCCGTCGCAGCCTGTTGCTGACCAGGGAATCCCCGCGTCTTTGGGCCAGGAAATATTCAAGGTCTGCTTGATATATCTATGACCAGAGTCCCGTTTACCCTGGTGGCTGATAATATGAGGAAGCCATCCGGTCGTTTAAAAAACGACGCAAACATCAGGATCTAGCCGCAATGCTCAGACGGTTTATGAATTGGTTGCTTCACCAATTGCAGAAGGTATTAGGTGTCCCTAACGGACGTCGCAGCAACTCTCGTCCGTCTACTTTCGATCAAAGCGCTTCAGATGCGGCGGCTACCCAAAAAGCTGACCCCGCGATCGCCGATACGTCTTCTTCGACTCCAGCCAATATTTCCTTCTCTATCCCATCGGCGAGTCCTTCCGCCCAGCAGGCTCCCGTTTCACAAACACTCGGTTCGCAAACAGACGCTATCCAAAAAGCGAACGAGACGACAGACACGCACCTGCGATTAGATGCTGCCTCCTTCACGGTGCCAGGTAGCCCGTCAGAGCTGTCTGATGCGGAGGTCGGTCAGAATGACCCGCAGTCGCTGAATGAATCAATTGCGGATATTCAGCCAGCCAGCCAGCTCCCTAGTATTCACGACTTGCTTCCAGCCGTAGAACAGGAGATAAAAGCGAACTCGGCGTATTTGGATGAAGAGGCCGCTGCTGCCCGAGACTCGGCGGTGTTCGATAGCGTTCCTTTAGTGCTAGAGAACAATGACCCAGATGAAATAGCAGAACCAGAGCAGGCTTTGCTATTTAGTTTTGACATTATTGAAAGCACTTCTAGAGAAGCCGATAGTGTCCTAGAAGATATTGCAGAAGCGGAAGATATTGCAGCAGGAAATACTGCTGAGTCGGGGCAGCTCGCTTTTTCACCGCCGGAGTCTGCCCCTGAAGAGACTTTGCTAGAGATCGCTCAACCCCCGCAACCCAAGATAAATCTAGCGCCCGATGCTCCACTGCAACCGCTCGATGCTTTGGAGAGTAAGGCGGATCTGCCCTATCCATGGTCGATGGCTACGCCCAGAAAAGCTGCTATTTCTGAAGACAAACCACTGCTTCAGTCAGAAGGTGAAAAACAAACGAATCTGCAAGCCGAGGCAGACGGTGCGACTACCGAGCCAGAAACTGTCCCATCCGCCTCTAATCTTGGTCTTGCCGAACCTGTTTCTACCGAACCTGTCTCTGCTCAACCCGCCTCTGTTCAACCGTCTCAGCAAAAGAGTCATCCCGTAAAGAACGGTGTCGTCAAGCTTTTGTTCACCATGAAAGAAGGTAATTTTCATGGCTATATAGAACCCGAAGACGGCAGCTCAGACATTCTGTTTCACCAGAAATACGTCAACGAAGATATCTTCGATAGCCTGGAGCGGGGTATTGAAGTTGTTGTATCTGTGGAATATAAAGAAGGCAAAGCGTATGCGACACGGATTGAACTAGCGTAACCGTTAACCATCTGCACCGAAAGCTATAGGAAGAGCTGGTACGCTGGATTGCTGCTTTCGCTCCAGTATCGGTATCCCAACGTTTCTAAAAATGCCTCCCACTGTGCCATCTCGCGCTGTGGAACCTGCATTCCCACCACAATTCTGCCGTAGTCTGCGCCATGATTTCGATAGTGGAATAGGCTGATATTCCAGTTAGGACTCATCGCAGAAACGAAGTTAGTGAGTGCCCTTGGCCGCTCTGGAAATTCAAACCGGTAGAGCAGTTCGTCCTGTGCCAAAGGTGATTTACCGCCCACCATATGTCGCAAATGCATTTTCGATAGTTCATCATCGGTCAGGTCGAGGGTTTTGAAGCCGTTTCGCTCGAAATTTTGAGCAATCTCCTGAGCGTCTGCTCTGTCTTTTACCTTCACGCCAACGAAAATATGGGCCTGATGCTGATCGGCGATGCGATAGTTGAACTCGCTGATGCTGCGATCGCCCAAAGTAGTGCAAAACTTGCTCAAGCTCCCAGGATTTTCTGGAATCGTCACGGCAAACACCGCCTCTCGCCCCTCACCTAGCTCAGCGCGCTCAGCCACAAACCGCAGTCGATCAAAGTTCATGTTGGCTCCGCAGGCGATCGCAATTAATGTTTCGTCTCGAACGCCCTCCCGCTCTACATAGGCTTTAATGCCAGCGATCGCCAAAGCCCCCGCAGGCTCCAAAATCGACCGCGTATCTTCAAACACATCCTTAATCGCCGCGCAGGTATCATCAGTATTCACCAAAATTACCTCGTCCACGTACTGCTGGCACAGGCGAAAGGTCTCCTTCCCCACCTGCCTGACTGCAACCCCATCAGCAAACAAACCCACCTGGTCTAATCGAACGCGACTACCCTTCGCCAAAGACTGACTCATCGCATCCGAGTCAACCGGCTCCACCCCAATAATCTTAATTTCAGGCCGCAACCGCTTAATATAGGCCGCAACTCCCGAAATCAAGCCACCCCCACCAATCGCAATAAAAACGGCATGAATCGGCTGCTGATACTGCCTCAAAATCTCCATTCCAATGGTTCCTTGACCCGCAATCACGTCAGGATCATCAAACGGATGAATAAAGGTCAGCCCCTTATCAGCTTCGATTTCGCGGGCGTGAGCGCAAGCATCATCGTAGCTATCCCCATACAAAATAACGCTGCCGCCCCCAGCTCTGACCGCATCCACTTTGACCTGTGGCGTGGTTACAGGCATTACAATCACAGCCGTTGTCCCTAA
Organism: Phormidesmidales cyanobacterium; assembly: GCA_038260205.1. Taxonomy (GTDB): domain Bacteria; phylum Cyanobacteriota; class Cyanobacteriia; order Phormidesmidales; family Phormidesmidaceae; genus Phormidesmis. The sequence goes on along the minus strand of JBBSOB010000057.1, from coordinate 1,238 downwards.
CTTCTGCGCGGCTAGCGCTACCCCCTGCGCATGATTACCCGCAGACGCCGCAATGACACCACGCTCTAGCAACTGCGGGGAAAGCTGAGCCATTTTGTTATAGGCACCCCGCAGCTTAAACGAAAAAACAGACTGCACGTCCTCCCGCTTTAGCAAAACTGTATTGCTCAACCGTTCCGACAATCGAGGTGCTTTTTCTAATGGAGTTTCTTGAGCTACGTCGTAGACGCGAGCCGTTAAAATTCTTTCCAGGTACTCAGGGTAAGTCACGGTTCACTAATGCACTATCAAATAATTAGTGTACCTACTTTACGTACCTCACTACGCGCCTTTTGAATAGTCATTGCTTGCTCTAATATGAAAGCCTAAGACGCTGAAGCGGATACTTTTATGGAGATAACTATTCGAGAGTTTTTGCCAGAGGATATTGAAGCGCTCACTGAGCTATACAACCACTACATTTTAGAGACGGCAATAACTTTCGATTTATATCCTTATACCCCTGAGCAAAGACAGCTCAATTGGATGAGTCACTATGCGCATTCAGGCCGTCACCGCTTGTGGGTCGCTCAATGCGCAGGCGAAGCTTCTAGCTCAAAAAGCCAGGTAATTGGATACGCTTCCAGTAGCCAGTTTCACAGTAAGGCTGCGTACGAGACTTCTGTAGAAACTAGCATTTATCTAAACAGCAACTTTGCTGGGCGTGGTATCGGCAGCCAGCTTTATGAGGCATTGTTTTCGGCCTTGTCTAAGGAAGATGTGCATCGAGCTTATGCTGGCATTACGCTGCCTAACGAAGCCTCAATCGCGATCCATCGCAAGTTCGGATTTGCGGAAGCGGCGCTGTACAAAGAAGTCGGTAGAAAATTTGGTCGCTATTGGGATGTGATGTGGCTTGAGAAAACGATGGACAAGTGAGCGACGTTTGTCCCGCATAAAAAAGTGCCTTCAAAGAGATTAATCTTTGAAGGCACTGTGAGAACTTGGACGCAATTACCTAGAAACCGTTGGTGAGCAGTTACTCAGGAGAAAGCTTTGTGATGCACAGGTTGTGGCAGACCTGCACATCACTCGTGATACTGCTGGCCTAGAAGAGGTAGCCGACGCCGAGGTTAAAACCAACTTCGTCGCCATCAGCGAAGGGTGAGTACTTGACTGAGCCATTGGCTACGTAGTTACGAGCGAAGCGATAGTCTGTACCGGCAACCGTCGTGAAGTCAACGTTGCTATCATCGCCG
>JBBSOB010000056.1:0-19478 GCA_038260205.1 Phormidesmidales cyanobacterium | reverse complement strand
TCCAATAGTCATCCAGTAATCACCCAATAATCAGCCTTCCATGATTTATTTGCCCTGGAATTCTACGGCTCGCAATCGGCGTCAACCCGTTCTGACTCATCAGTGGCGAGCGGGTTTGATGATGTTAGCGGCGGCGACTTTATTGCCTTTGGCGAGCTGTACTGATTCAGGTTCAGTTGCATCGCGAGCTGACAAAGCAGAAAAATTACAGGCGGAAAAATTACAGGTGGTGACGACTTTTTTGCCGATTACGGACTTTACGCTGGCAGTAGCGGGCGATCGCGCCGAAGTCACTCAGCTATTGCCGTCTAACGTTGGCCCACACGACTATCAGGCCAAGCCTCAAGATGTTCAGAGCTTAGCCGAAGCGGATGTGCTAGTAGAAAATGGGCTGGGTATAGAAGATTTTCTCGATGGGATTATTGATAACGCGGGTAATCCCGATTTGATTTTGGTGGACTCTAGTAAAGGGATTGACGTTATCCCCCTCGCGGATGAGGCTCATAACGACAACGAGCCTGACGACAACGAGTCTGACGAAAACGAGCCTGAAAAAAGCGAGCCTGATCACGGTGAGTTCGACCCTCATATTTGGTTAGATCCTAAAAAAGCAATGCAGCAAGTCGGCAATATTCGAGATGCGCTGATTGCCGCCGACCCTGCGGGCAAAGAGATTTATACGACTAACGCTGACGCTTATATTCAGCAGCTTCAGCAACTAGATAAAAAAATTAGCGCGGCATTAGTTCCCTATGCGGGGCAAACGTTTGTTTCTTATCACGACTTTGCCGAACACTTTGCTCAGAGCTATGGCTTGAAGGTGGTGTACTTAGTCGATGTGCCCGAAAAGAGTGCTACGCCCGTCGATATGCAGCGAGTGATTAAAGCGGTTGAAGGCTCGGACTTGAAAACTTTGCTGCGTGAACCGGCACAACCGGGTGATTCGCTATCGTCTTTAGCTCAAGAGACGAACGCCCAAGTTAGTGAGTTTAACCCGATGGAAAGCAGCGGCCCCGAAGGTTTTTCTCCTGACTATTACCTAACCACGATGGCAAAAAATTCGCAGAATTTAGAAGCCGCCTTCGCCCAATCTACTCGCTAAATTTTTGGTTGTTTAATCTTTTTAATCTTTTAGTTCAGTCTGGCCGTCATATAGAAAACACTCGCTCAAGCTTATGTCTGCGATATCTGCCCAATCTTTACCAACAACATCTGCTAATCCTTTTGTTTTAGAGATTGATCGCCTTTCGGTTCAGCGCGATCGCCGTCCGGTCTTACAAGATATATCTTTCTCTTTATCAGCAGGCACTGATGTCGCCATTATTGGCCCCAATGGGGCAGGCAAAAGCACGCTGGTGCAGGCAATTTTGGGCATTTTGCCCTGCGAGGAAGGACGGGTGAAACTGCTGGGCCAAACCCTGGCGAATGGTCAAATGCCGCCAGCAATCCGCGATCAGGTAGCCTATTTGCCGCAGAATTTTCTGGTGGATCGGCGCATTCCGCTGACGGTCGGTGAGTTGGTGTCTTTGGGTTGGGATAAGCTGGGGCTTCAGTTCCTCTGGGCAAAGGCGAAGGCCAGACAGCTAGCGGTTCGTTCGGCGCTAGAGCGGGTGGGCGCGGGCAAGTTGGCTAGCCGGTTTATTAGCGATTTGTCGGGCGGGCAGACGAAGCGGGTGCTGCTAGCCTATTGTTTGGTGCGATCGCGTCAGCTCCTCATCCTAGACGAAGCGCCAGCCGGACTAGACGTACGTGGCGAGGCGGATTTCTATCAGCTTTTATACGAACTCAAGGCCGAACAAGGCTGGACAATTTTGCAAATTTCTCACGATTTGGACATGGTGAGAAGGCATTGCGATCGCGTCATTTGTCTCAATCGTCGCCTGCTCTGTCAGGGCGTTCCTGAGACAACGCTGGCCCCTGAGAACTTGAGCGCCACCTATGGCTCAGAGTTTGTTCGTTATCGCCATCATCATTAACTATGCCTGCCGTAGATTTTCACCATGCGTTGGTAGAGCCGCTCCTGCGGAGTATCGCCCTCTTTCAATATCCGTTTATGCAAAGGGCGCTGGTCGGCGGCATTATGACCGGGCTGACAGGCGGCTTGCTCGGGAGCCTAACGGTGGTTCGGCAGCTTTCTTTTTTCAGCGACGCGCTGGGCCATTCCACCATGCTAGGCATTAGTATTGGCATCGTCTGCGGCCTGAGTCCTTCGGTGGTGGTAGTGCCTTTTGCGCTGCTGTTTGCCCTGGGCTTCAACTACCTCATCGAAAAAACAGATCTGTGGACAGACGCGCTGCTCAATCTGATTTACTCCTCCTCGTTAGCCATTTCTGTGATTGTGCTTAGTCTATCTGGCACCTATCAAGGCAACCTCAACAACCTGCTGTTTGGCGATATTCTGGCTTTGCAACCGACAGATCTTCTGGTGAGCGGAGGGTTATTTATGGCCTGCGCTCTATTTATGGGGCTAACGCTGCGAACTCAGATGCTGTTGACGCTGCATGAGCCTTTGGCGATCGCACGCGGGGTAAACATCAAAGCGCATCGCAACGTTTTTATGGTTTTGCTAGCTTTGGTAGTGGCAACTTCTATTAAGGCAATTGGCGTTTTGCTGGTGGGCGCGTTTATTGTGATTCCGGCCTGCGCGGCTAGAGCGCTCAGCCAAAATTTTACCGGCTACGTTTTACTATCTGCTGGATTGGGGGCGCTCAGTGCGGCGGTTGGGATGTTGGCTTCAGCCGCGTTCAATTTGCCGTCTGGCCCCAGCATTGTCGTCGCTCAGCTATTGCTATTTTTGGCAGCCACTGCTTTTTCAGGGACGAAAATGATCTCGAAAGCCGGATCGTAGTCCATTACAGAATGACCGTCTACAGCACGACCTTCACCAGCGGCTCAAACTTCTCAACTAAATCTGGCCGCGTGACCAACGTGGGAAACGGAAAGGTGCCGTAGTCTTTGCCGACGGTGAGGGGAAATGCGGCTTTGCCATTGAGGTTGACCCAGCTCGCACCGGCTGCTTGCGTAATGGCCCACACCGCTGCAATATCCCAGATTTTGGGGGTGGCTTCTACCGCGCCCAAGCTCACGCCCGAGGCAACCGTTAGCAAGTTGTAGGTGGCCACGCCCAGCATCCGAATTTTGCAGGGGAAGGGCTTTTGCAAGACCTTGATGCTGCGAGCGCACAGACTAAAAAAGTGAGAGCCAGAGGGCACATCCGGTGCGGGATGAATGGCTTTGCCATTGACGAACGCGCCTTTAGGCATTTCTAGGCCCGACTCGCCTGGCCAGAAGCCGTGAAAATGTTCGCCAATAGAAGGGATGTAAACATGGCCAAAAACCGGGGTGCCTTTGTAGAGCAAGCCTAGCGAAATGCCCCATAGCGGAATGCCGCGCGTGAAGTTGGTGGTGCCGTCGATGGGATCAATTACCCAGCACCAATCGGTATCGGGAAGGGTATGTTCGGCTTCTTCGCTGAGGACGCCGTGGTCGGGAAAGGTTTGATGGATGCGATCGCGCAATTCTTCATCAGACCATTTGTCGTACTCAGTAACCAAGCTGCCGTCGGCCTTTTGTTCTGCGGTTGCTAGGCCAAATGCGTCGAGCAGGCGATCGCCAATTTTGTGGGTCGTGGTTTGGGTGAAGTCGGTTACCTTAGCCCAAAAATCAGGAGAGGTCATTGAATGATAAGTGATAGGGAATGAGTGATAAGTGATGGGTGATGAATGATAGGGAATGAGTGATAAATGATGAGGGCAGAAAATATGGCGCTAGATTAGTCCAGATCGCTTTCTAGAGCAGCGGTAATGGCTCGTTTGGCATCGAGCTTGAATTCTTGAATGTCTACTTTGCTGACGAAGGCGATCGCCACTAACATTCCGACTGCTTCTACGACAAAAACTAGCGCATAGGCAGGCAAAAGCTGCTCTGGCGTAGGGACTGTCATCGCGGCGGCCCCGGTCAGATTTTTGCCTAGCGAAAGCAACACACCGCCTAGTAGTGTAGCGCCGCCTCGGGCCATTGCCTGAGCCAAGCCCCATGCCCCAATAAATGTCCCTGCGGTTTCGGCAGCGGTCAGATCAATCATCAGCAAAATAGAGCCGGTGGTGAGCAGTCCGGCGGCCAGCCCAAACAGGCCCACGGCGGCGCTAAGCAGGTATGGATTGGCCGTAAGTCCAACCGCGGCTAGCAGGAGCAGGCAAACCGAGGCGGCCAAACAGCCAACTTTAATCGTGCGTTTTTTGCCCAGCAGCGGCACCAGGACAAAAGCCGTACAGATAATGCCCAGCAGCGTGCCGACAGCAAAAAAACCGTTGAGCTGGGCACTCGCCGAAATCGACATGCCAAATAGCTGACTGCCGTAGGGTTCTAAAATAGCGTCCTGAGTGAAGATGCTCAGGCTTAAAACGAGTAAAAAGCAGAAGAAAAGGCCGGTTTGACGGCTAGCGCCCAAAATTTTGACCGCTTCTTTAAGCGTTAAGCTATCTTCTCTACCACTCGCTGCTGAGCGCTGCTTTAGTAGAGAGTAGCGATTTTCGATGCCGTATGTGCTGCCAACGGCGATCGCACAAACTAAAGCGGGTGCGATAATAAACAGCCGATTAATTGGCCCACGCAGTTCCGCGACAGAAGTTGCCCCTTCTATCGAACCTGTGGTCGCCACTAGCAGCCCCACCCCAGCCAAAATTCCCACCATCAGCATGCCCCAGCCAATGCCCACTATTTGAGGCTGAGTTTTGTCGTCGGAAACATCGACTAGCAGCGCTGTAAAAGGGGTAGAGGCCGCCGATAGTGCCAGTCCGTAGCAGGCAAAGATAGCGGCGAGTAAACCCACCCAGGGATAGACACTCACGCCCCAACCCGACTGCTCGATCAGCTCGCCGATGCGCCAGATAATTTGTACCGCGACAAACGCAGAGGCCCACATGCCCAAAATGCCTAGCCAGATATAGCCGCTGCGATGATGGCCTAGCAGCGGTTTGGCGTCAGACATTTGGCCAAACCAGACGCGAGCGGGGGCCATAAATTGATGCACAGCGATCGCACCTGCCGCCACCAGTGCAGGCACCTTCAGCTCAGCGATCATGACTCGATTTAGCACGCCTAAGGTCAGCAAAGACATGATGCCAAGGCCCATGTTAAACACGCCCAGACGAAACATGGTCAACAGACCAATCTGAGGAATATCTGAGGCTTTCGGTATGGCAGGAGGGTTGCTACTTGCCATGGGTGATGTTCTTATTGTCTACAACTGCTAATAGCATAGGGGATTCTACAGGTATGGCCTAAAGAATATAGCGATCGCCATAGCGATCCTAAAAAAACGGACGACCCCGGAGGATCGCCCGCTATATTTGTACCTAATCTGTACCTAAAATCGTTGTCTCAAGATCTCTGTCTAGAAGATCTCCTAAGTCAGCAACGATGAGAACCGAGGCACTACGGCTGCGAGTCTCCCGACATCAGCCGTAGCGTTTTATTCACCGGTTCCACATCTAGCATTTGCTGTTAACCGTAAAGCACCTATCAAGCGTCAGCGTTGCCTTCGTCAGAAGCGGCGGCTTCAGCGATTTCGGCGATCGCAGGTTGGACACCAGCTATGTTCACTTTCACAACTTTGTTACGCTCATCTTCGGCCTTAGGCAAGGTTATGACCAAGATGCCAGCCTGATAATCAGCGCTCACGTCTTGAGGGTTGATGGCGACAGGCAAAGAGACGACACGGCGGAAAGAACCGTAGCGGAACTCATTGCGACGCAGGGTTTCGCCTTCTGCCAGGGTAGGCGTCTGACGATTGCCGGCGATCGCCACAACTTCGCGACTAGCTTGAATGTCGATGTCCTCGGCGTTAACGCCAGGAAGCTGCACCTGTAGCATCAGCGCATCTTCGGTTTCAGTGAGCGTAGCCGCTGGCGTCCAGGGAGTGCTCGCGATTTCTACACCCGAAAACTCTTCAAAGAGCTGATCGAGCTGTTGCTTAACGGTGTTCATTTCTTGGAAAGGTTGCCAATAACGACGAACAATCATGGGTTATCTCCAAATCACATGCATTCATCATGCCAATTAACACCGAGTAGCAGACAGGGGCGCAAACCTCACCTGCTGGTAGGGGATGCCGATATTCGGTAAGGTACGGTTTTCAGATCCTTGCAGCAATTTTGGATGCAATTTAGATGGATTGCTTTAAGCGATAGACTCACTCAAAAGAAAGAGCGCATAACGTCTGTCGCTAGCGATAATAAAGCCACTTTTCTACTTTTTTTATTTTTGACTATGGCAACCGCGTTAATTACAGGGGCATCTAGTGGTATTGGTTTAGCGCTAGCCAAAGTATTTGCCAAAACCGGTCACGACGTTATTTTGGTGGCTCGCAGTGAAGATAAGCTTCAGGCGCTAAAAGACGAGCTGTCGCAGGCGCATGGCATTCAGGCCACGGTATTTAGTCACGACCTGACGGAGCGATCTGCGCCGCAAGCTTTGTTTGAGCAGGTTCAGCAGCATGGGCTAACGGTGGATGTGCTGGTGAATAACGCGGGCTATGGCGACTATGGTGAGTTTGCTAAGGGCGATTGGGACAGGTTTGAAGGGATGATTTTGCTCAATGTGCTGGCGCTCACTCATCTAACTAAGCTGTTTCTCCCCAATATGATTCAGCGCGGCTCGGGCCAAGTGCTGAATGTTTCTTCTACGGCAGCTTTCCAGCCGGGGCCGATGATGGCAGTTTATTTCGCGACTAAGGCTTACGTGCTTTCGTTTAGTGAAGCGATCGCCGCCGAAACCGAAAACCAGGGCATCAAGGTCACGGTGCTTTGTCCTGGCCCTACCCAGTCGGACTTTATCAGTACGGCCAATATGCATCAGGCGGCGTTGGCTAATAAAACAACAGAAGATAAGCTGCCGACCGCTGATGACGTGGCTCAGTTTGGCTACGAGGCGCTGCAATCAGGGCAAGTCGTGGCTGTGCATGGGTTAGCGAATAAACTGATGACTTTCTCTACTCGTTTGGCACCGCGATCGCTCATTCGCAAAGGCGTTAAGCAATTCATGGCATCCGCGTGAGTTGACGACGAATCAGCGCCAGGGCAACCGCACCCGAAAAGAAATCGAATCATCCCGATCTATCCCTTTTCCTGAGCGTTTGTTCGCGGTTTCAGCGTTTGACGGTTTAGGTTCTGGCGGGTCGGCTTTCGGCTGCGAGACGATCGGCGGCTCTGTAGAAGTTCCTTGCTCGTCCGCCAAATTGCCCTTAGCTTCAAATTTACTGAGCTTTGGCAAATGCCTAGCATTACTCGCCGCTGCCAACCCCAGTCCGCCCAAGACTGTCCAATACCCAACCGGCTGCGAATTTCCTAGCTGGAGCACCCAATCTAATAGCTCTACGCCCACAAACAGCAGCACAAATCCCATCAGCCAAACTCGTATTGTCAAAAGCTGCCCTCCTTAGCTGTCTGATTGAAATGCTCGTCCGCCCAACTTTGCCCCCAAAAAAGGCGAGCTGAGCGTTAGAGTAAGAAGATAACTTATCTTGCACAAACCCAGCCGCTGTGAAGTTTAAATCTGACAATTTTAAAGGTCTTACCCTGCTCTCTAGTCGCGAAATAGAGGCCATGCGACCGGCTTGTCGGCTAAGTTCCGAACTGCTAGATTATCTAGCGCCGATGGTGAAGCCAGGAATCAGCACGTTAGAGCTAAACGACGCGGCTGAAGAATGGACTAGACAACAGGGTGCGACCAGTGCGCCGCTAGGCTATCCGGGCGCTGAGGGGGCGATGGACTTTCCAAAATCTATTTGCACCAGCGTAAATGAGGTGGTGTGTCACGGCATTCCGAGTAAGAAAGAAATTTTGCAAGAAGGCGACATCATTAACATCGACGTTACGCCGCTTTATCAGGGCTACCACGGGGATAGCTCTCGAACCTTTTTGGTGGGTGAAGTTGCACCAGAGGCTCGCCGATTGGTAGAGGTGACTGAACGAGCGCTGTGGGTGGGGATCGAAGCGGTCAAAATTGGCGGGCGCGTGGGTGATATTGGCGCAGCTATTCAAGCCTATGCTGAAGGCGAAGGCTTTTCGGTCGTGCGAGATTTTGTGGGTCATGGCGTTCATCGCACGTTTCATGCAGAGCCTCAAATTCCCCATTACGGCGTTTCGGGTAAAGGCAAAAAAATTCGCGCTGGCATGGTCTTTACAATTGAGCCAATGCTGAACGAAGGCACGTACAAAGTGGAGCTGCTAGACGATCAGTGGACGGCGGTTACGCAAGACGGACAGCGCTCTGCCCAGTTTGAGCACACGCTGGCGGTGACCAAGTCGGGAGTAGAAGTGCTGACTAAAATGCCTGCTCCGGTGATGGCTTAATCGTGCGACGTAATCGTGCGGCCCAATCGTACATAGCTTCTACGATGACCATTCGACTGAATTTAGAGGTCAAAACCGCTCTGATTGAAGCGCAAAGGCTCAGGCTTCTTCGCTGTTGTCTTCGTCTTCTATAACTTCATATTCGCCTGCCCAAACGGCGGTTAGAAGGGTGAGTCCAACCTGCGTTAGCTCGGCATCTTCGCCTGAAAAGCTGACATCGTCGGTTTCGCCGCCTGCCGCCTCAATGAGATCTTGCATCCACAGGTGACAGGGCACAGCTCGTCCTCTTAGCAAGGTTTCGAGTCGAATTTGCTTGGATAGCGGGAGCTGTCTTTGCAGCAGTACGTATAGCGGTACGTAGGTGCGTTGCTCTACGCCTTCTAAAATTTGCTGCAAATACCAGGTAGTTTGCTCTGGAGGCAGCTCGTCTATACGCTGAGTAATGCGGTTTAGAATGCGGGTGACGAAGTCTACGCCCAGATAATGGTTAATATGTTCGGCTGCTAGATCTGGTGAGACCTCTACGCGTTCGCTGATGGTGGCCCAATCTATGTTGGGGTAGGCGATCTTGAGTTTTTCAAAGGCGCGATCGCTAATTTGGGCAGCGCCTGTTTTCATATCGTACGAAAAATCATCGCCCGGATTTGCACCTGCGTTCACCAACATTCTAAAGAGTTCGATGCCGTTATCATCACTCTCTCCAGGGCCGGTGCCCTCGTCTTCTCTGCGATTATTGGTCATGCGATCGCCCCCTTTTCCTTCTCTCTTTTCTACTCGCTACATCGGCTCTCTATTTCTGGCTGTCTGACTAGCCTTTTAGCCTAGCTATCTGACTAGCCTTATCCTATTTTGCCTCCAATTGTTTAGTTTCCTGGTGGGCCGCATAAACGGCATTCACGTTGTACCAGTTCAAAAATATCCGGCTCAGCTCCTGAGAAGCCTGCGGATAGCCCCGGTCAATTAGCCATTTTAGCGCTGGCCCCAGCGTTTTTTCGTTTAGCCGTCCGCCCAAAGACAATCCTCCCCAAAGCACTCTGTGCAGCCAGGTCATCTGAATCATCAGCCGTACGTCTAGCGTCGGATGCTTTTGATAAAACACTACGCCCATCCGCGCTCGCTGAATCTCCTTGTCGATTAGCGCTGGCAGCTCCTCGACCGAAAAAGCAGGATGCCAATGATAGCCAACCGCCTCAGGACATTTAATCAGTGAGAGGCCGTTGTTTTTTAGTCGGACGCCTAGCTCTAGATCTTCCCAGCCATATTGGGTAAATTGAGCGTCAAACAGCCCTGCCTCTAAGAGCCATTTTTTGGCGATCGCCACGTTCCCCGTCGCAAAAAACGCCCGCGAATAGTCTGTCACCTTAAACGGCTCAGACGTAGGGTGGTCAAAATTGCAGGTATTCACCACGCGGCCATAGGTAAAGACGCGCTCATTACCCTGCTCATAGGCTTTGTTAAGGGCATCCGCGTGACATTGCAAAAAGCTATCTAGCACGACCAGATCGCTGTCGATAAAGATGATAGTGTCGCCTTCGGCCTTGTGAACGCCAAAGTTGCGAGCGATCGCAGCCCCCTCATGATTTTGCTCATACAGTTTCACATGCACAAACTCAGCGGCACTCGCCGCTAGCCATTCCACAGTGCCATCAGTAGACCCATCATCTACCAACACAATCTCATAGCCTTCTACGACGCTATCGGCTCGCAGCACCTGGTTTTCCATGGCCCGCAGGCATTTTTCTAAAATCGGCTTGCGGTTGTAGGTCGGAATGACAACGCTGAAAAACATAGCAGCCCGTACGGAAAGAGAACCATTGTAACAAGCCTACAGAAGGCCCGCAAAGTAAGCGGTCTATTCTCGATCCATGTTGCGAGGGTTCTTCCCGCTCTCTTCAGCTATCGATCTCGCTATCGATCTTCAGCTATCGATCTTCAGCTAGCTCTAGGCTTCTCGCGGCTCACACAGCCTGCAATAATATGAAGCTGATCATTTCATATTCGGACGAAGACAGCTATGGGCCGTGCAGATAAAGTTGTTTTGGCATACTCGGGTGGTGTGGATACGAGTGTATGCATCCCCTATCTAAAAGAAGAGTACGGTGTTAAAGAAGTCATTACGCTCGCCGCCGACTTAGGGCAAGGCGACGAACTCGATCCCATTCGCCAAAAGGCACTAGATTCTGGCGCTTCCGAGTCTATTGTCACAGACGTTACCGAACCGTTTATCGTGGACTACGCCTTTCCAGCGATTCAGGCAAATGCGCTCTACGAAAATCGCTATCCTTTATCTACCGCGTTGGCCCGTCCGCTGATTGCGAAGCTATTGGTCGATGCGGCCAAAGAGCATGGGGCAGATGCAGTAGCCCATGGCTGTACGGGTAAAGGTAACGACCAGGTGCGTTTTGATGTGGCGATCGCCGCCCTCAACCCAGACCTCAAAGTGCTAGCCCCCGCGCGGGAATGGGGCATGAGCCGCGAAGAGGCAATGGCCTACGGCGAAAAGTTTGGTCTCACATTCCCCGTGAAAAAGTCCTCGCCTTTTAGCATTGACCGTAACTTGCTAGGCCGTTCGATTGAAGCTGGCCCGCTCGAAGATCCCTGGGTAGAGCCACCCGAAGAGATTTTTGTGATGACTAAGGCGATCGCCAACACCCCCGATGAACCCGAGTACATTGAAATCGGGTTTGAGCAAGGACTGCCCACAAGTCTCAACGGCAACAGCCTTGCGCCCGTCGAACTCATCACGCAGCTCAATAAGAAAGTCGGCAATCACGGCATTGGCCGCATCGACATGATTGAAAACCGTCTAGTGGGAATCAAATCTCGCGAAATTTACGAAGCCCCAGCGCTATTAGTTTTAATTCATGCCCATCGCGATTTAGAAAGCCTAACGCTCACTGGCGATGTCACTCAGTACAAACGCAATATCGAGCAGTCCTACAGCCAAATGATTTACAACGGCCTCTGGTACAGCCCGCTCAAATCTGCCCTAGATGCCTTCATCTCCCAAACTCAGGAACGGGTTTCGGGCACGGTCAGGGTAAAGCTGTTCAAAGGCAATGCGATTATTGTCGGCCGTAAATCTGACAATACCCTCTACAGCGACGAGCTTTCGACCTACGGCAGCGAAGACAAGTTTGACCATAAGGCCGCTGAAGGATTCATTTACGTTTGGGGACTGCCGACCCGCGTTTGGTCTCAAAAGACCCGCTAAACCGCTCAATAGCGGCCCCGCTTCTTTAAGCCGTTTGCAGTAAAAACCTACTCAAAAGCCGACAATGGTCATCCTGCCATTGTCGGCTTTTATTTGACGATAGTTATCCTTTCTCGCGAATATTTCTCGTGAATATTGTTTGCGAAAGGTAAAACCTCAGGCTCTGTTTTTCTCTCCTAAATGGCCCGTTTAGCGCGAAAACGCCTTGAACTTATTTAGAGCAACGCTAAGATGTTTGCGTTACTCTACTGAGATGTATATCTCTACATTCCTTGTATCTATTGGCTTATAAAGCTTTCCACTAGGCTTGTGTTAAACGGTATACGGTTTATTTTGGTGGGCTGGCTGATTGACAAATCGGCCCTTTCTGTCAAAGCATCGACGATTTACACCTATCTACCTGCCTCAAAATATTGTGATATTGTTTAAGCGACAACTTAGACGTTGTTCCATAAACGCCTGGTTACGCCTTTAAGCTCGTCGATGCTCCTCAGTGGTGGGGCATGACTGTAAGCCTGCGAAATCCGTAGCAGCCGATTTTTTGGAGCGTTATCCTAATCAAATTTCATTTTTCTTGGAGAGCCAACAGGCCATGTCAATTTACGTAGGCAACTTGTCTTACAGTGCTAAGGAAGAAGATCTGGAGCAAGTCTTCGCCGAATACGGGAAAGTCAAGCGCATTACTTTACCCACCGACCGGGAAACCGGGCGTCCTCGCGGCTTCGCGTTTGTAGAAATGGAAGAAGAGGCCAAAGAGGACGCTGCTATTGAAGCGCTAGACGGCGCAGAATGGATGGATCGCGAACTGCGGGTAAATAAAGCCAAACCACGCGAGCAGCGCAGCAAACCATCCAATGGCGGCTGGAGCTAATGCTTTTTCTACAAATCATATATATATTTTGATGATCGATGCTGAACGATTCTAAGTCGTTTGGTGGCACGGCCCGGCAGCCTATTTCTGAGTTCCAGAAGCTACCGGGCTGTTTTGATCTATTCCTGATTTCTTATTGCTACTCACCAAGCATTGGGGTAATCTGGTGCTTCGGGATAAATTTAGGTATTTTAAGGAGGTGAAACATACATGGCTCAAGTTGTCCTCGGACAAGACGAAAATCTCGAAGCCGCCCTCAGGCGTTTTAAGCGCAAGGTTGTGCGAGCAGGCATTTTCCAAGACATCAAGAAAAACCGCTACTTTGAGACGCCTCCTGAAAAGCACAAGCGTAAAGCGCTAGCCAGACAGCGTCAGCTTAAGCGCCGCTCCAGACGATAAGAATCTGAAGGTTCTTAAGCAAAAAAGAAGGGAGAGCGATCGCACTAAGTGATCGCCCTCCCTTTTTAATGTTGGCTCTACTCCCTATTCTCTAAATCCTCCAAATATTTATCCTCTAAACATACTGCTGACCGAACTCTCCTCATGAATTCGCCAGATCGTCTCCCCCAGCATGTTGGCCACAGAGAGCATCGTGAGCTGATCGAACTGTCTGTCGGGTGCGATCGGAATTGAATTGGTTACAATCACCTCTTCAAATAGCCCACCAGAGAGTCGCTCTACCGCAGGTGGCGAAAATACCGCGTGAGTAGCACAGGCATATACATGGCGCGCCCCATTCTCTCTGAGGACTCTAGCGCCCTCGCAAATCGTGCCAGCCGTGTCGATCATGTCATCAACTAACACGGCGGTCATTCCTTCTACGTCGCCAATCAGGTTCATCACCTCCGCCACGTTATGACCCTGCCGACGCTTGTCAATAATGGCTAGCGGTGCGTCGTTCAGCATTTTCGCAAAGGCGCGAGCGCGAGCCACACCGCCCACGTCGGGAGACACAACCACCAAATCTTCGATATTTTTGTTGGCCAAATACTCCACAAGCACAGGCGAGCCGTATACATGGTCGCAAGGAATATCAAAATAGCCCTGAATTTGCGCTGAGTGCAAATCTAAGGCTAGTACGCGGTCGGCTCCGGCTTGAGTAATTAAGTTAGCCACTAGTTTGGCCGTAATCGATTCTCGTCCAGCGGTTTTTCGATCGGCTCTGGCGTAGCCGTAATAGGGCATCACTGCGGTAATTTGTCTGGCCGAGGCCCGGTGACAGGCATCGATCATAATCAGCAGTTCCATTAAGTTATCGTTTACCGGATGACAGGTAGGCTGAATCAGGTAAACGTCGCAGCCGCGAATAGACTCTTGAATTTGAACGTAGAGTTCGCCATCGGCAAAGTGCTTTCGCACCATCGGGCCTAAGTCGGTGCCTAAGTAGCGAGCGACTTCTCGGGATAAGCCCCGGTTAGATGAACCCGAAAAAACCTTGAGTCGGTTATTCGTTTCGATGCGTGAAAGCACCGTCTTCAGCGGCAGCGTTGCAGAGCGGATCACAGTAGGCCCTCAAAACTTTAGGTGGGGTGGGTCAACAGAACCTTAACACTTAGTAACGTCTTTCTCCCTCGGGGATCGACCGCATGAGCGATCGCCCGTATCAAGGGTTTCAATCAGGTTTCTTAATTGCTTAGAAACCGGTTAATCAGAAAGCGCTTCAGAAGAAGCGATCCCAGGTCGTTGCTACTGTGCAGTAGCCATTGGGATAGGCGGCAGAGTCTAACCCAAAACGTCCGAGATGTTGACAAGATAAAGTCAAGGTGCAGAGTAACTAGACAGAGGCTATAGACCGTCTCTAGCCAGTTGCTGTGCGCGAAATAAGGATTTGTAGTAGAGGTCTTCTGATCAAAAAAGTAGATTGAGACATGAACGGGCGTAAAGCCAGAAGTTTTAATTAGATTATTTTGAGCAAAATTTTGCTGGATCAAAAATGACCGGTTTGCGAACTCGCTCTATTTAATCTGGTTTTAAGCCGAGGGTATTAAAATTGACTTAGTCTTTATGGTTACTTAATTTTTATGGCTGCTTAATTTTTATGACTACTCGTGTGGCCAGTGCTTTCGCAAAAAGACTTTCAAAGCGCAGTGAGTCAATAGCCTTAAGCTGCTAGCTGCAGGTTTAGCGCCGCGCTCCGACTCAAAAAAAATTATCGTCTTAAATTTTAGCAATAGTCAGCGTCATATCAACAGCTAGCGTCAAAAGAAACTTTCAAAGGCCGAACAGTCCTGTTCGGCCACAGAACCCGCTTAAACTCCTTATGCCAGTACCTTTAGCTGCGTTTACGGGTCATCTAGCAGCCACTCAGAGGCTCTCGAACCTAGATCAAGCGGCATACTGACGGCCTTCCCTAATCTTGGGCGTTCGCTGGTTTGTTCTACAAAGGACTGAACTTGGTCAACAGCACCCCACGCATTCAAATAAGCTGCGACTTCGTCTAGATGCGCTAGATAGTCGGCTTCGCTCATCGGAAAAGAGGTCTGCTCCAGATACCGCCACATTACTTGAAAGAAAATTTTTCGGGGCTGCTTTCTAAGCTGGATGTCGTAGGAGTATCCCCACTTTTCAATGATTAGCTGGTGCAAATCTTGTCCAGTCATAAGTCTTATTTAACTTGCCTTGTAGGTGAGTGGATTTACATATGTTTACATTAGCGGGCGACTAATTCGAAACTCTTTTGAGAGGAGTCGGCTGGTAGCTTTTGGGCGATCGCTATGCGCTTTGAGTTTTGGGCATGGCTCCTGGAAGTCTCTACATGCTTAGCTGATAGGCATTTCTTCTGAGTAATTCGATGGACGATCGCGCTATCTGTACCCAAGGCTCAGCTCTAAAAATATTAAAACGACGATAACTAAAAGCGCTGCCGAAGGCGGCGGAGGTTCTGAACGATGTAATAATATTCTAAGAAACTACAAACTTCTGTGACGAAAAAGCTTCCTGCATTTGTATGGCGCTTTTTAGTAGCAGCAGCGTCTTGAAGTTTTAAATAATAGATATCAATAGTAGCGTTTAGACAGCTGACCTATGACCCAAGCTTCTGGAAACCCCGATGTCCCCGATTTAGGCCGTCGCCAATTTATGAACCTGCTGACCTTTGGCACCATCACTGGGACTGTCTTAGGCGCTTCATACCCCATCATTAAGTACTTTATTCCGCCCAGTAGCGGCGGCGGCGGCGGCGGTGTTACCGCAAAAGATGCGCTAGGCAACAACGTTAACGCGACTGCATTTTTGGCAGAGCATCAGCCAGGCGATCGCGAGCTTGTCCAAGGGTTGAAGGGCGATCCGACTTATCTGGTGGTTAAAGAAGAAGGCGGTCTAGAAAGCTACGGCATTAGCTCTATTTGTACTCATCTAGGCTGTGTGGTTCCCTGGAACGATAACGCTGGCAAGTTCATGTGTCCTTGCCATGGATCTCAGTACGACGCCACTGGCAAAGTCGTTCGCGGGCCTGCGCCTTTGTCCTTAGCGTTAGCTCACGCCGATGTCACCGAAGACGACAACGTAGTGCTTACTACCTGGACGGAAACAGACTTCCGCACTGGCGACAAGCCCTGGTGGTAAGAACGGTAGGCTTTTTCCTCCTTTAACTCAATTCGTGTCAACTGAACCGTTAACTTGCTAGCACGCATGAAAACTCTAAACCCCATTAAATCTGAGCTTCAAAATAAGCTTCAAAGCTTGCTCAAAAGCGCAGGTGTTGTCCTGGCTGCTTTTCTGCTCCTCTTCTCGAGTAGTTGGACGCTGCCTCAATCCGCTACGGCCTATCCTTTCTGGGCGCAAGACAGCTACGAGACGCCTCGCGAAGCCACCGGCAGAATCGTCTGTGCCAACTGCCACCTGGGCGAAAAGAAAACCATTCTTGAAGTGCCTCAGTCTGTTTTGCCAGACACCGTCTTCAAAGCCGTTATCGAAATTCCTTACGACCTAGACTCTCAGCAAGTGCTGGGAGACGGTAGTAAAGGTGGCCTCAACGTTGGCGCAGTCATCATGCTGCCCGACGGCTTCACGATTGCTCCTGCTGATCGCATCCCCGAAGATATTGCCGAAGAAGTGGGCGGTACTTACTTCCAGGAGTACAGCGCAGAGCATCCTAACTGGGCAATTGTTGGCCCGCTCCCTGGCGAGCAGTATCAGGAAATTGTGGTTCCGGTGCTTTCTCCCGATCCTAAGACTAATAAGAACGTTCACTTCGGTAAGAGCTTAGTCTTTGTAGGTGGCAACCGAGGTCGCGGACAGGTCTATCCCACGGGCAATGCCTCTAACAACGCCGTTTATAATGCGACGGCAACTGGCACAATTGCGGCTATCGACCAGAATGATGCGGGCGGCTACACCGTAACCATCAACAAAGAAGATGGCTCAACCGCTAGCGATGAGATTCCAAGTGGCCCAGAGCTGCTAGTAAACGAGGGCGATACGATTGAAGCGGGTAAGCCGCTAACGTCTAACCCTAACGTCGGTGGCTTTGGTCAAACTGAGAAGGAGATAGTGCTTCAAAGTCCTACTCGCGTCAAAGGTTTGATAGCGTTCTTGGCTGCGATTAGCCTCTCTCAGATTCTGCTGGTTCTGAAGAAGAAGCAGGTTGAGCGAGTTCAAGCAGCTGAGATGAGCTTCTAATTATCTGGCTAGGAACATAAGCTTAGACTGGACTGTATAAAAAATTGGGGGTAGATACTAAACTGTATCTGTCCCCAATTTTTTATGGCCTGAACCTTCAAACCAGTTGCTTTCAAAGAGACAGCGACCCTATTAGCAAGTAGATCGGACTATCTATGCGGATGAGCTGTTTGCAATATTCAATAGCTTTGTTGAGATCTGAGCCTAGGGAAGACAGGGCATCTGTTGACGCTACGTCAACTCTACAACCAAGAACATTAAGCACTGGCTTTACAGGGAACCAACCCGTAGGCTCCTCCACAATAGGATTGGTTTTCACTGAGTTGCCATAAACAATAAGTCCGTTTTGGGAGTCGGTGATGTTTTGTTTATTTAGCAGCTTCTTCATTTCATGGTCGTGCTGAGTCAGTAGCTCAGGATCAATGCGAACGTCGTACATACGCAGTTCACTACGATGAGCTAAATTGCGATGCCCACCGTCTAACTTCATCATTGGTTCGTGAGGTGCTTTTAGTTCAACATCATTGAAAGGTAACGTAATGATTGTTGCTCCACCCCAATGCTTCCCAGTTTCGTCCACCAAAAAAAGAAAGTGATCCACTGGCATTTGTGCATTTTCTTGAGTCAGTCGTTCTTTTAGTTTATAAAAGATCGCTAAAAGGCTTTCCGGATCTTGGCATTGCCAGCCAGCTGAGTCTTCAATGTCGTATAGATCTAGAAGCGCTATATCGCTATCTGTTAAGCATTTTCGTAATGGCCCGTCGTCGCGAAACAACTCGTAAGAAAAAGAGCGAGATAGCGAGATGATCTCTTGATGGGCTAGCTCGTAATCCTTTTCTGAAGCGCTATCTCCAAGTGACTCCAGGTAGCTAATCTTAAGGCGATCGCTATTAGCCGCAAGGCAAATATTCCATCCCATAACTAACTATCCAAACACAAAACAGTGGAGTATCCACTATGCTCGCACAACGTCACATGCATACACCCACGCAAAATATCTCGATGTTGGCGAAACTGATTGACCTTCAGCTACTTTCCTGTCAGGAATAAGGAGGTTCCTGACAGGAAGCCACCGACGAGCAGTTTTATCCAGGTGGGTCAGATGAACTGCTTCGAGAATGGCAATGGGCGATCGCACCTCACCCAAGCAAACCCAAAGCGTTTACAGCGAACGATAAGTTCGATAGTTGATATTCGGGAAGATATTATCAATCTCTTCCACCTTCTCCAACCAGCCCGCATCTATCTTCTCATCGCGGATCTCTTCCCACAGCTTGTTAAAGCGCATTAAATGCCCGCGAGTTCGACGCACCGCGTAAGGCACCATCGTTCCAGTTCTCATGATGAACGCCCAGTCTGAAGATTGTGCCAGTAGCAGCTCGCGGGCCGCCTGATTTAGCGCTCGCCATTGCAATTCATCCGCAGGTTCTCGACGAGCTAGTTCAATCATTCGCTCAGCCGCCTTGTGTAGGTGCGGATAAATCCAGGTGTTCGTTTCGTTGAGCCAATACTCATGAAACCCCTTGTAGCCCCAACTCGACTGCGAGGGTCTAGCAACTTGCTGAGTTGGGTTGTCGCGCAGATAGTCGGCCAAATGAGTCATTTTGTAAGTATTCTGATCGTGCCAGCTCTTACGGAAAAAGTAGTCCAAGAACCAGGGGCCTTCATACCACCAGTGGCCATATAGCTCGGCGTCGTAAGGCGAAACGACAATTGGCTCGCGCTGCATCATGCCATACAGTCGCTCAGTCTGCTGAATGCGGTTCTGCATAAAGTTTTCTGCATGTTCTGCGGCCTTTTCTTTTGCCCAGTAGGGGTCGTACCAAACCTTGTCAGCGAGGCCCAAACCCTTACCCGTAATTTTGTGATATTTAATGCCGACATTTTTTCGCTGTCCATTCGGCATCACATAGGGCTTGATGTACTCGTAGTCGGCATCCCAGCCCAAATCTCGATAGAACTCTCGGTATTCAGGTGCGCCTGGATAGCCCACTTCGGAAGACCACACCTGCTGAGAAGATTCCTGGTCACGACCAAAAGCAGCAACGCCAGATTCCGTGTAGATAGGTGCGTATGCCCCATAGCGCGGACGCGGACGCGCATACAATATGCCATGACCATCCGTTAGGAAGTAGCGTAGGCCAGCATCCGCCAGCATTCGCTCTAGTCCTTCGTAGTAGGCGCACTCAGGCAGCCAAATACCAGACGGGCGGCGGCCAAAGTTATCTTCATGGCTCTGGCAGGCCACCTCTATCTGCGACCATACGGCCTCAGGGTACATCTTCATCAGCGGCAGATAGCCGTGCGTGGCCCCGCAGGTGATGATATCCAGGTTGCCGCTGTCTAAATACTGCTTAAATCCTCGGGTGAGGTCGCCGCCGAAGTGCTCCCAAACCTGACGAACATGGTTGCATTCTTT
>JBBSOB010000055.1:0-19631 GCA_038260205.1 Phormidesmidales cyanobacterium | reverse complement strand
TAGCCGACGCCGAGGTTAAAACCAACTTCGTCGCCATCAGCGAAGGGTGAGTACTTGACTGAGCCATTGGCTACGTAGTTACGAGCGAAGCGATAGTCTGTACCGGCAACCGTCGTGAAGTCAACGTTGCTATCATCGCCGATGTCGCCAGAGACGCCCGCACCGACGAAGGGGTTGAAGGCAGCGCGGCCTTGCCCAACGGTGTTGAAGTCGTAGGTGACGGGAACAAAGTAAGAGACATCTTCGCTATCGTCGAAGTTGAAGTCGGTGGCGACTTCGGGGCGAATGGAGACGTTGTCGGAGATAGAGAACTTGCTGTTGACTGAGAAGCCGTTGTCGCCGCCGCCGATGCCGATGTAGTTGTAGTTAGGTGCTTCGGCAGTGCGAACAGATTGAGCTTGAGCGCCGAAAGGAGCTGCTAGAAGAACGGCAGCAGCAAGACCCAGGGTAGCCCAAATACGAGAGAGTTTCATGGTGTTTTCCTCAAAAAGGTGTAGAGAACAACAACGTAGAACGTTGAGTGATTTGGACCTTCTGTGGCCTGTGCATTTTTCAGTGGTCATTTTTTACAGGCGACACTCAAAAAGGCAAGGTTGAGAAGGGTGCGGTGAAAAGTGTTGTTTGGGTTGGAAACGTTGTTTTCGTTCCGCATGTTTAAGTTGTATCGCTTGGGACTAGGGGGTGTAGTTTGGGTGAGGACACTTTGCTGGGTGGACTAGTGATTTTGTCCCTCTGCGGACGTAAAAACGTCGTTTTTTGGTGTGCCAGTTGCGCGTTATGGCTTAGATGTATTGAGTTTGGGTAGGGACGGAAATGCTGAGGTTGTTTTTTGTGTGAGTTGAGGATGTTTGGGGATGAATGGACGGATTAATGGTGCGGATGGTCGTTATTGATGCGGGTCGTGTGGAGATAAATTTGACAGGCTTGATTTTGAGCAGTATGAACCCAGTTAGCGCGATCGCCTACCGAACCCCTCCATTAATTATTTAAACGCCCAAAAAAATGATTAAAGCCGTCCTCATGGACGATCTGTGGGTGCTGCCCAGTATCATCTGTGGTCTGTGACTGGGTGGAAACCGTTAGCCAAGAGAGCCTATAGAAAGCATTTTCCCCTGCCGCAGCGCACAAATTTCTGCTGACCCCCTTAACCCTGGTGTCACGATCAGGGAGAATAGAGGTAATAACTTTTTCAAAGCCTGCTTTAAGACACCGCGATATCTTTGCTGACGTTTTATCGCTTTGAAATGTAGACATCTAATAGGACACTGCTTTATGACAGCGACCCAAGCTAAGCCCAAATCTGCTTTTCCAATTGATTTAAGTGCGTATAAGCGCATTACCCTCGATCCTTCTAACAACAAGCTCACTGACGATCAGCGCGAAGCTCTAAAGGCGAATATTCAACTTTGCCGCGACACCATTGTTTTCTTTACCGCAACGGGTGGCGCTCGCGGCGTGGGTGGTCATACCGGTGGCCCTTACGACACCGTGCCCGAAGTGATGATTGTGGATGCGCTTTTTAGAGGTAATCCTGATAAGTTTGTGCCGACGTTTTTTGACGAAGCGGGACATCGGGTGGGAACTCAGTACCTGATGGCCACGCTGAATGGCGATTTGCCTGCTGAGGAGTTGGTGAAGTATCGGGCGGCGGATTCTAAGCTGCCGGGTCACCCTGAGCTGGGTTTGACGCCGGGCGTACAGTTTAGCTCGGGTCGGCTGGGTCATATGTGGCCGTTTGTGAATGGGGTGGCGATCGCCAATCCTGGCAAAACCACCTTCCTACTCGGCTCCGATGGCGCACAGCAAGAAGGCGATGACGCAGAAGCCGCTCGCTTGGCCGTTGCTCAAGGCATCAACATTAAGCTGATTATCGACGACAACGACGTTACCATTGCGGGCCATCCCTCTGAGTATCTGAAAGGCTATAGCGTTCAGCGGACGTTGGAAGGTCATGGTTTGAAAGTGCTGGTGAATGACGGCGAAGATATTGACGCGCTGTACGCCAACATTTGCGAAGCGATTAATACCGATGGCCCGATTGCGGTTATTTGTAAGCGTCCGATGACGGTGGGCATTGAAGGGCTAGAAGGTGAATGCGAAGGCCACGATGTGATCCCTACCGATCTAGCAATCAAGTATTTGGAGAAGCGCGATCGCCAAGAAGCGGCCGACTATCTAAAGAACATTAAAAAGCCTTCTCATGACTATGAGTTCTTGGGCGCAAGCAGCGAGCTAGGCTCCAACCGCAACGTCTTTGGTCAGGCGGCGGTAGAAGTGCTGGGCAAAATGAGCGACGCTGAGCGCAAAGAGAAAGTGCTAGTAGTGGACTGCGACTTGGAAGGCTCTTGCGGTCTGAACCACATTCACGCGGCGTACCCAGAAATCTTTATCAGCGGCGGCATCATGGAGCGGGGCAACCTCTCTGCGGCGGCTGGTTTTGGCATGGTAGAAGGCAAGCAAGGCATTTTTGCCACCTTTAGTGCCTTCTTGGAAATGTGCATTTCTGAGCTGACAATGGCGCGGCTCAACAAGGCTAATTTGCTCTGTCACTTCTCTCACTCGGGAATTGATGACATGGCGGATAACACCTGCCATTTCGGCATCAACAACATGTTTGCCGATAACGGTTTGGACGATGGCTACGAAACGCGTCTGTACTTCCCTGCGGATGCGAATCAGATGAAGGCTTGCGTGGAGAAGGTTTTCCATCAGCCGGGTTTGCGATTCATCTTCTCGACTCGAGCGAAGGTGCCGATGCTGAACGATGCGGATGGCAAGACGCTGTATGGCGATAGCTATCAGTTTGTTCCTGGCAAAGATGAAGTGGTGCGCGAAGGCACAGATGGCTATATCGTCAGCTTCGGCGACGGGTTGTATCGCGCTTTGGACGCAGTTGAGCGACTGAAAAAAGAGGGCATGAACATCGGTTTGATCAACAAGTCTACGCTGAACGTGGTGGACGAGCAGATGATGGAAAAGGTGGGTAAGTCGCCTTTGGTGATGGTGGTGGAATCGTTTAACGAGAAGACGGGTTTGGGCGCTCGCTACGGCACCTGGCTGCTAGAGCGGGGTTATACGCCTAAGTTTGCGCATGCCGGCACGCATGAAGAAGGCGGCGGCGGTCTTTGGGAGCAGTTCTATCATCAGGGTCTCGATCCTGAGAGCATCATGCAAAAGGTGAAGAAGCTAGCTGGTAAGTAGGATGGTTTGTTTGTGCGATCGCCCCAGGGATTGATCGCATAAATCAATAGCAGTCAGCCCTTCTGGTATCGTCATCAGGAGGGTTTCTTTGTGGGCGCTATACCGGGTCGGCTATGCCGTTCCAGGGAAGGTGTATGATCTGAGTAGGTATACTTATGAATTTTTTGGAGCGATCGCACCATGCCCGCAGAATACGTAAAGGATGAAGCGGAGCTAGATACTTTGCTAAAAGACGAGGCTGTGCTGGTAGTGGACTGTACGGCAAGCTGGTGCGGGCCTTGCAAGATGGTTGCGCCGCTAATCGATCAGCTCTCAGACGAGTTTGAAGGCAAGATAAAAGTTTCTAAGCTGGATTTGGATACGAACAAGGCAGTGGCTAAGCGGTTTGGAATCAAGAGCATTCCGGCGGTGATGTTTTTTAAGAACGGCGAGCTGATGGACACGATGGTGGGCGTGAAGCCCTATTCGATGTTTAGTGAGGCGGCAACTAGCTATCTGTAGACCCTCAACCTCAACCCCTTTCCCGAGCCTGGGAAAGGGGAAACCTAAGACCCGATTGACCCATAAGTTTTGAGTATGAGCAATCCTGATAAGAAGCCCAATCGCAGCTCTAAGGGGTACAAGATTAAGTGGTCGTCGCCTACTTTGTTTGCGATCGTCATTGCCGCTGTTCTCATACCACTACTGATAACAGGCTTTATTTCGCAATAGAAGCATTGGCTGGCAACTTTGTTAGACCTGGGATGGTCTTTTTTTTGGCGTCTCAGGCTGTAGACGCGAACCGTAGGGAAGTGGACTGACCAAAATTGATTTGTGAGCTAGTCTGTGTGGAAATAGCTGTCGTTGGCAGTCATTTATTAGCAGTCATTCATTTATAGCCATCTATTTGTAGCTATTTATTTGGAGCTATTGAGGAGTATCAGTATGTGCGGAATCGTTGGATATATTGGCCATAGAGCCGCCAGCAGCATTTTGATAGAGGGGTTGAAGACTCTAGAATACAGAGGCTACGACTCAGCGGGCGTGGCTACAATTAGCGAAGGTCGGTTGCAAAGAACCCGAGCCAAGGGCAAGCTAAAAAACCTTCAAACTAAGCTAGAAGGACTAGAAGACCCGGCAAAGCTAGGCATTGGTCATACGCGCTGGGCGACTCATGGCAAGCCCGAAGAGCACAATGCACATCCGCATACCGATATGAAAGAGCGGCTAGCGGTGGTGCAAAACGGCATTATTGAAAACTATCGCGAGCTGAGAACAGAGCTGAAGGCAAAGGGCCATGAGTTTCGCTCTGATACCGATACTGAGGTGATTCCTCATCTGATTGCTGAGTATTTGGAAAACCCAGAGGGCACCGTACTGGCCAAGCAGTCTAGGTTGCTAGAGGCGGTGCGGCAAGCGATGGTGCGATTGAAAGGGGCGTTTGCGATCGCCGTTATCTCCATCGACTTCCCCGACGAACTCATCGTGGTTCGCCAGCAAGCGCCCTTAGCGATTGGCTTTGGCCAAGGTGAGTTCTTCTGCGCCTCAGATACGCCCGCCATTATGCCGTATACCCAAGCGGTGCTGACGCTAGACAACGGTGAGATTGCCCGGCTCACGCCGATGGGCGTAGGGGTTTACGACTTTGAAGGCAATCGCCAGCGGAAAAAGCCGCAGACCCTGAACTGGAACCCCATCATGGTGGAGAAGCAAGGGTTCAAGCACTTCATGCTGAAGGAGATTTATGAGCAGCCGGGCGTAGTGCGGACTTGCTTGGAAACTTATTTGAATTTGGAATGGGATGTAGAGAGCGACCAGTCTCCTATTCGCCTGGGCTTACCTGACGTGCTGCTAGATGACTTGCAGCATATTCAGATTTTGGCCTGCGGTACGAGCTGGCACGCTGCTTTAGTTGGCAAGTATTTGCTAGAGCAGGTTTCTGGCATTCCGACCTTTGTTCAATATGCCTCCGAGTTTCGCTATGCGCCAGCGCCGCTGATGCCCAATACGTTAACGATTGGCGTAACGCAGTCGGGTGAGACGGCAGATACGCTGGCCGCGCTGGAGATGGAGCAAACTCGTCGGATGGCAACAGGCGACGATCAGTATGCGGCGCGGATGCTGGGCATTACCAACCGGGCCGATAGCTCTCTAGGGCGACTGGTGCCCCATATTGTTGAGACGATGGCCGGGATTGAAATTGGCGTGGCGGCGACTAAGACTTTTGTGGCTCAGCTCATGGCTTTTTACTTTCTGTCTTTGGAGTTGGCTCATCGTCGTCAGTCTGTTTCTAACGAACGCATCGCTGAAATTATCGAAGGATTGCGTCAGCTTCCGGCTCAGTTGGAACAGGTGCTAGAAAGCCAAGAACGCTATGTGGAAGAGCTATCTCACGACTTTTCTCAAACCCAAGACTTTATCTTTATTGGTCGGGGTATTAACTATCCGATTGCGCTAGAAGGGGCGCTGAAGCTAAAGGAAATTAGCTACATTCATGCAGAGGGCTATCCGGCGGGCGAGATGAAGCATGGGCCGATTGCGCTGCTAGATGAGAAGGTGCCGGTGGTGGCGATCGCCACTAAAGGCACGGTCTACGAAAAGGTGCTCTCGAATGCGCAAGAAGCCAAAGCTCGCGATGCCCGGCTCATTGGCGTCGTCCCCATGAATGACCCAGAAGCCGAAGAGACTTTTGACGCGCTGCTGCCTGTTCCTGACGTGGATGAGCTGCTCTCTCCGATTTTGACCGTTGTCCCGGTGCAGCTTCTGTCGTATCACATCGCTGAGCGTCGCGGCCTAGACGTTGATCAGCCGCGTAATTTGGCAAAGTCGGTCACGGTTGAATAGGGCAATCCTTCTCAAGACAGCAATCCTTCGCAAGAATTAAGCCGCGCTCAGCTTTTTCTCCCTAGCTTTTTCTCCCTATCAGCTCAGGGCAGCTTCATCGCGGCTTGCTATCTTGTTTGGTATAGGAAAATACATTTCTGTACCCCATGAGGAGCCTTCTATGAAACGTCTGATCATTGCTATGACTTTACTGACGATGGGTGCGATCGCATTTTTCCCCGTCGCCGCCTCTGCCCAGCAACCTAATAGCCGTCAAAGCTCAAATGCATCTAGCCTTCACAAGCTGGTTCAGCACAACAGAGATGTTCGTAACAAAAACTAGACCAGAAGAACCTATCAGCCTATACCTCTAATTAGCCCGTACCTCTAATTAGCCCTTACCTCTAATTAGCCCGTACCTCTAATTAGCTCGTACTTCTAAGGATTTTTAAAAGAGCCGTTTTCTCTCCCTAGCGATTCAGGACGCGCCTATTCGAAAGCTTTATTCTGAGATTGTATTTAAAAATACCAATCCATTCCCTACGAAGATTTCTATGAAACGTTTTATGCTCTCGCTGACCTTAGTTGCCATGGGTGCGGTTGCCTTTATGCCGATGGCCCAAGCGGCCAAAGGCTCGGCTACTCAAGACTCGGCTATGTCCGATCAAAAAGCAACGGCGTCTAGCCTGCATCAAAGAGTTCAGCACAATCGCGATCTGCGAAATTCAAAATAAACTTATCGGACGGCTGGGGCAATGGCTGAGCGATCGCTGCTCGAAGCCCGTTAAGCTTAAGCCACTGCCGATTGCTTATAAAGCCGCCTAAATAAAAAAAGCCTTCCTAAATCTGTGTAGATTAGGGAAGGCTTTTTACTGTTGTTTGGGATTGGTGGCTTCTAAAGCGTACGATTTCTAAAATGCTTGACGAGAAACCATTTTTTCGATGTTGGCCTGCGTCTGATGAAGCAGCGACTGACGCTGGCTGTTTTGGCATTGAGCCGTCATAGAAGGCACCAGATTGCGCGCTTGCAAGGCCATGTGTAGCTGTAGCTGTGCAACATATTCGCTAAAGTCTTCACGGTTGGATAGAGAAGGGGCTGACGAAGATGGCAGGTTAGACACGACTATTTCCTGTGGGGGATGGACAAAATGCTGACAAACCTGAGTTGCCAGGTGTAGTAGCAACCTATCACATGTGATAATCGAAACTTAATAGCCTGTAAGAAAGGTTTACTTAAGACGTTTTATAAGAAGATGTAGTCTGTCTTGAGCATCGGTTTAGCAGGGTTAGTTGGGTCTTATGAAAGCAATTGTGATTGGAAGTGGTGGTCGCGAACATGCGTTGGCCTGGAAACTATTGCGATCGCCTACCATTTCCGAAGTCGTTTGCATTCCCGGCAACGGCGGCACCGCAATGCTACCGGGCTGTCGCAATCTGGCGATGTCGATGACCGAAGCAGACGGAATTGCTCGCTGCGCCCTGGTGAACAATATGGCCTTTGTGCTAGTTGGCCCAGAGCAACCGCTAGCTGACGGCTTGGCTGATGCGCTAAAAGCCCAAGGTGTGAAGGTGTTTGGCCCGACCCAAGACGGCGCCCAGATTGAGGCAAGTAAGGCTTGGGCAAAAGATTTGATGGCGGCGGCGAACGTGCCAACAGCGGCTTCGGCGGCGTTTACCGACGCAAAAAAGGCGATCGCCTATGTAGAACAACACGGCGTCCCGATTGTGGTGAAAGCGGATGGACTAGCCGCTGGCAAAGGCGTGACGGTAGCGCTGAAAAAGGCGGAGGCGATCGCTGCAATTGAATCTGCCTTTAGCGGTCAGTTTGGTTCGGCGGGCGATCGCGTCGTCATTGAAGAATTTTTGCAGGGACAAGAAGTTTCGGTACTGGCCGTAACCGATGGCCAAACGATTCGGCCGCTGTTGCCCGCGCAAGACCATAAGCAAGTCGGTGAAGGCGATACCGGGCCAAATACCGGCGGAATGGGAGCCTATGCGCCAACGCCGTTAATGCCTGCCGAACTGCTGGCGCGGGTTCAATCTGAGATCTTGGAGCCGACACTCAAAGGATTGCAGGATAAAGGCATCGACTATCGCGGCGTGATTTATGCAGGCTTGATTATTACGCCAGCGGGCGATCCCAAGGTGATTGAGTTTAACTGTCGCTTTGGCGATCCGGAAACGCAGGTAGTGCTGCCGCTGCTGGAGACGCCCCTAGAAGATATTGTGCTGGCCTGCTGCGAGCAGAGATTGGCCGCGATGCCGCCGTTTGAATGGAAAGATGCGGCCTGCGCCTGCGTGGTGATGGCCGCAAAGGGTTATCCCGGCAGCTACGAAAAGGGACTGGCCATTGAAGACCTTGAGATCGCTGAGGCGAATGAGGACGCAGTGGTGTTTCATGCGGGCACTCGGATTAGCGATGGGAGCGTTAAAAGTACGGGCGGTAGAGTACTGGGGGTGAGTGCGATCGCCGCTGATTTTGAAGGCGCGATCGCAAAAGCCTATAGCGCCGTCGATAAAATCAGCTTCCCCGGCGGTTTCTATCGCCGCGACATTGGCCATCGGATCAAAGGAACGAGTTTGGCAGAATGAGTCCGCAGCGGATGCTCTACGTCTAGAATAGTAAGATATTGGTATATTTCACATTTCATTACATTTGTTTGATTGCCGCCGAAGCAATGATCAATTGTCCCTGCCCCGTAACCTTGTTACATCTTTGTTACATCTTTCACTAGACCTTTGACTAGATCTTTGACTAGATCCTTAGAAGCCCTGCCCGTTCGATGGTGCAATCCCAACAGCCAATATGGATTTCTTACGCCAAATCAAGGCCCTCTTCCTAAGCTGGTGGAGCGACTTCACCCTTCAGACCCGGTTGATGGCCGGTGCCACGCTGCTAGTTTCGCTGGTCATGAGCGGCCTGACCTTTTGGGCGGTCAATATTATTCAGCAAGATGCGCAGCTCAACGACACTCGCTTCGGTCGCGATTTGGGCCTGCTGCTAGCCGCCAACGCTGCGCCACTCGTCGAAACCAACGACCGCTCTGAGCTAGCCCGCTTCTCCTACAAATTTTACGAAAACACCTCCAACGTCCGCTACATGCTTTATGCGGATCAAGACGGCGAAATTTTCTTTGGCATTCCCTACTCCGAACCCGCAGTTCAAAATTCATTGACCCTGCGGCGGCGAATGAAGCTACCCGCCAACTACACCAACAGCACCGATGCTCCCATGGTGCGTCAGCATCTGACCCCAGCGGGCATGGTTACAGACGTGTTTGTGCCCTTAACCGTAGAGGGCAATTACAAAGGCATGCTGGCGATGGGCATTACGCCGAATCCAACGGTGGTGGCCTCATCGCACCTGACGCGCAACGTGACGATCGCGGTGTTTATCTGCATTTGGGTGATGGTGATTTTGGGGGCGGTAATTAACGCGCTGACGATTACACAGCCAATTAAAGAGCTGCTGCTGGGCGTGAAAAATATTGCAGCGGGTAATTTTAAGCAGCGAATCGACCTGCCGCTAGGTGGAGAGCTAGGCGAGCTAATCTACAGCTTTAACGATATGGCCGAGCGCCTAGAGCGCTACGAAGAGCAAAACATTGAGGAGCTAACCGCCGAAAAGGCCAAGCTAGAGAGTTTGGTATCGACCATCGCCGATGGGGCCATTCTGCTCGATGCCGATACTAATTTGGTGCTGGCCAACATTGCCTCGCGGCGGATGCTGGGCTGGGATGCGACGGCTCCGCTCAGCGGCAGTATTTTAGATGGGCTACATCCTGAGGTTCGCGCCCAGCTAGCGCCGCCTTTAGCCCTCGCCGCCGCGGGTGAAGCGCGTGAGGGCAAGGAGTTTCGAATTATGCTGGCGGAGGGCAATCGCACTATTCGAGTGCTGATCAATACTGTGTTGGGCCAGTCGCGCGAGACGGTGAGAGGCATGGCCATTACGCTGCAAGATATTACGCGGGAAGTGGCGCTCAACGATGCGAAAAGTCAGTTTATTAGCAACGTATCGCACGAGCTGCGGACGCCGTTATTTAACATCAAATCGTTTATTGAAACGCTGCATGAGTTTGGCGAAGATCTCAGTGAAGATGAGCGGCGAGAATTTTTGGCGACGGCTAATAGCGAAACCGACCGGCTGAGTCGTCTGGTTAATGATGTGCTTGATTTGTCTCGGTTGGAGTCTAACCGGCGCTACGAGTTCTCTGCGGTAGAAGTTCATCAGCCTATCGATCAGGTGCTGCGGACTTATCAGCTAAATGCCAAAGACAAAGAGATAGAGCTGCACAAGGACATTGAGGCTAATCTACCGTCTGCTTTAGGCAACTACGATTTGCTCTTGCAGGTGTTTGGCAATTTGGTCGGCAATGCGCTCAAGTTTACGCCAGCGGGCGGCCATGTCATGATTCGAGCCTATGTGGCTCCTAGCATTAATCCGAAGCTGGTGCAGAACGTTCGCATTGAGATTAGCGATACGGGGCTGGGCATAGATGATGAAGACCAGGCGGCTATTTTTGAGCGGTTTTTTCGGGTGGAGAACCGGGTGCATACGCTAGACGGCACGGGTCTTGGGCTTTCGATTGTAAAAAATATTATGGATAAGCACAACAGCCAGCTTAATTTGGTGAGTGCCGTCGGCGTCGGGACGACCTTTTGGTTTGACTTGCCTGTTTATGAGTTGACAGACAAGCTAGCCGGTAAGTTAGCAGGCGAGTTAGCAAATGAGTTGGCAGATGAGCCAGCGAAGGACGAATCAGAGGATGTGGATTCTGATTTTTTTTTGAAGACGGTGGAGAGCGCGGAAGCGACTGAGAGTGCGTTGGCATAGTTCCCTTTCGGTTCACAGGTCTTTAGGAGGACGCTGGTTTTTATCTGCCTGATTAAACTCAGATTAGCTGTCTGCCTATAGACGCTCTGGATGGGCGATCTCTATGGACGCTCTATGGGCGATCGCCCGACCACAGGTCATAAATGGCCGATGAAAACAGTCGTTTTGATAAGTGCTTCCTGAGAAGCGGCTAAAGCTTTGTGTTGTCGGACTAACATGATGCCTCATCCGTTGAATGCGTTCGTAAGATGGCTATATACAACTGTAAGGAGACTTCCTTGATGAGTTTACTCTCTCAGCTAAAAGAAATGACCGTTGTGGTGGCTGATACGGGCGACATTGGCGCAATTGAAGAATTTACGCCGCAAGATGCAACGACGAATCCCTCGCTAATTACGGCCGCTGCGAAGCTGCCTCAGTATCAGAGCATTGTGGATGAGACGTTGCAGCAGGCTAGAACGACGATGGGCAAAGATGCTGTCGATGCCGATGTGTCTAGAGAAGCGTTTAAGCATTTGGCGGTAGCCTTTGGTAAGCGTATTTTGGAAATTATTCCAGGACGAGTTTCGACTGAGGTGGATGCGCGGCTTTCGTACGATACGGAAGCCACTTTGGCGACGGCTAGAGATTTGATTAAAGAGTATGAGGCGGCAGGCATTAGTCGCGATCGCATCTTGATCAAAATTGCCTCGACTTGGGAGGGTATCAAAGCCGCCGAAATTTTGGAGCAAGAAGGCATTCACTGCAACCTGACATTGTTGTTTGGACTACATCAGGCGATCGCCTGCGCCGAAGCCAAAGTCACTCTCATTTCTCCTTTTGTCGGTCGTATTCTCGACTGGTACAAGGCAGATACTGGCCGCGATAGCTACCCGCCTTCTGAAGATCCGGGTGTACAGTCCGTCACCGAAATCTACAACTACTACAAAAAGTTTGGCTATAAGACCGAGATTATGGGCGCAAGCTTCCGCAACATCGATGAGATTAAGGAACTCGCGGGCGTTGATTTGCTAACTATTTCGCCGAAGCTGCTCAAGCCTTTGGCTGAAACAGAAGGCGACTTGCCTCGTAAGCTAGCTCCAGAAAATGCCCAAGATCTAGACATTGAAAAGCTGTCTATTGATAAGGCCACCTTCGACCAGATGCATGAGGCGGATCGCATGGCCAACGACAAGTTAGATGAGGGGATCGCAGGATTTTCCAAGGCGTTGGAAGAACTAGAGCAGCTTTTAGAAGATCGGCTCGCGCAGATGAGCAAGCCAGTCGCTAGCGCGTAACTTCAGCTCAAAAATCTCAAAGTGTGGCAGTCCATCGCTGTCGCACTTTTTTCCATGGAACGTATTGTCTGGCTTGCGGGCTAAAAATGTGCCCTAAAACCACTCGTCCTAAGCTTCTTCTTTGCGGTTGGTATTGCGCTCGGGCGTGCCTCTTTCGAATTCCATGGTGATAGCGCGTGACTGTTCGCCATCGACGGCGATCGCCCGAATCGGATACTCCATTTTGCCGTCGGGGAAGGGCACATGGAAGCGGAAGGTGCCATCGGGGCTAAGGGGAACCACGCGATCGCCCACCATCAACGTTGCATTCGGCTCGGTCGCACCATACACAATCAGTTCGGCATCGGCCACCAGCCAGAAATTGCGCTGGCGATTTAGACCCGCGCCCGACCTATTCAGGCCAGAGACATTTAGACCAGAGACATTCAGGCCAGAGACATTCAGGCCAGACAGACTGCCAGAAGGTGAGAGCGCTCCCGGTGCCATCTGAGACATCGACCCAAACAGAGAGCCAGCAACGCGCAGCGCATTTTGTCCTTGCGTCATCGCAAACAGCTCATCGTAAATCGGCGGCAGACCTTCCACCGCCGAATCGCCGTCTAGCAAATTGGGCTGACGACCGAGATCGCCAACCGTTTTACCGGCTAGCGAATTATCGAAGCCAATGGTGACAAACTGATCGCTGACCCAATCGGACGGATAGATCGGGGGAACGCGGATAGGGGCAGAGCGAGCGAGCATCAGCCAGCGGC
This sequence comes from Phormidesmidales cyanobacterium, assembly GCA_038260205.1. GTDB lineage: Bacteria > Cyanobacteriota > Cyanobacteriia > Phormidesmidales > Phormidesmidaceae > Phormidesmis. The sequence continues at coordinate 6,765 of JBBSOB010000055.1, read as the reverse complement.
CATCGCCTGTGAGATAGCCAATTTCGACGGTGTAGTCGCGATCGCTCACCGGAATTTCTAAATACCAAGAGCGCGCCATCTCGTCACAGTCCTGCTGCTGCATTCCGTGCGGCGTCTGATAGGTTTGGTCGATTTCGGTGACATCGTAGAGTCGCAGCGCGAGCCGCTGACCGCCCTGACGCCGCAGCTCGTCTTTGTGCTCATTCGTGATATCCCAGTAGGCATAGGCCCATTTGGGATCGCGAGGGAGCAGCACAATCCGACTATCGCCATAGCCTTCGGGTAGCTCGGGCAAATCCTCATCTACTGAAGCCAGCTCTTCGACGGTATAACTGCGGGATCTAGGCGGTGTCGTTGCGGTTGAATCTTCCTCAGTTTCGCCGCTTTGTTCGGTCTCGCTTCTGAGCGGAATCGTATTGATCATCCCGCCCGCAATGCCTGCCGCTGCGTTGCCTAAAATAACGGTTGAATCAAGAACGGTTGAATCTGGAACAGTCGAATCTGGAACAGTCGAATCTGAAACAGTCAAACCTAGAACGGATTCTTCTAACACAGGCGACAACCCAGCTTCTAGCGTGTCTTCCCGACTTTCTGGCGTAATCTCTGGCGCGACTTCTGGCTCGTCAAAAGATGCCGCAAAAAAGCGGTCGATATCAGCCTCAGGACTAGCGTCTTCTACGGTTGCTGCGCCGGTTCCCGCTCCGGCTACTGCGCTTTCGTCGCTGATGGTAGAACCACTGGGTGAGATGGGTGCGATCGCGGGTTCGGGTAGGGCCGATGCTGCGGCTGAGTCGTCCGCGGCGGCCCCCCCGAAAATCACGGTACTATCGCCAATAATGGTTTGACTATTAGGTTCGATATCGGGCATGTCGCTCGTTTCTGCGATTACCATATCTCGAGTCGGTTCAATATCGTTTAGGTTGCTAGCCCCACTCGGTTCAGCTTCAGTTTTGATCGCTGCAGCGGTATCGTCAGCCCATACATCCGACGTTTCTGCATCTGGATCGTCCAGCGTCAAATCGAGATTGTCGTCCCATTCATCGTCATCGTCTTCGCCTGTCAAACTGTCTATATCCGAACTATCTATATCCGAACTCCCTGCAAAGCTGCCGCCGAGCATGTCAGCATCACCAAATATGGCCGCGCTGCCGACTAACCCAGCGGTTCTCAAATCTAAGTTACTGTCGTCTAGCTCCGGATTTTCTAAGTCGGTAGACTCAAACTCTGGCAGGTCAGGGTCGTTAAGGTTGGCCTGTAGATTTGTCTGTCCGCGGGCGGTGGTGGATGCCTCGGAAATTGGCGGTGCCATTGGCTGATTCTCTAGCCGATCTTCTGGCCGATCTTCTGGCCGATTCTCTGGCCGATTCTTTGGCCGCTCCTCTGGCTGTTCCACGGTGGGCCTCACCGTTCGCGATTCGTCGGTAACGCGGTCGGTTTTGATCACGGTTTGAGCGCGGTTGGAGACTTCGCGATCGCCCTCTGGATCGGTAACTGGTGGCGCAACTGTTGCAGTTGGCGCAATTTGCCGCTTGGGTTCTGGCGTTTCACTCTGGCGATTTCTGCCCAAGATCCACCACAAACCCGCGCCTAAGAGTCCGAGCAGTGGAATGAGCCATAGCCACAATGCCAAACTGACATCGTTATCAGCGTCGGCTGTGGCATTAGCTCCAATAGGTGCGTCTTCCCCGTAGGGCTGACCATTTAGCCCCCAAAGTCCTTGGCGATTTCCGTTGGCCACCGAAACCAACAGCTTGTCGTTCTCTTGGAAGGTCAGCTCGGAAATCGCATTGCCGTTGCCTGGATCAAACAGCTCTCCTTGCGGGGTGCCGTCTACGTCCCAGTAGCGAACCATACCGGTATCGGTGCCAGTGGCCAGGGTTTGTCCATCTGGGCTGAAGGCCAATGCGGTAACGGCTCCTCCTGCTGCGGTTAACGGCCCTGCCACTAGCTTCCCATCGGCATCTTCAATAATCGCTAGGTTGCTTTCGTTCGTTCGAGCAATTAGACTGCCATCGGTCGTCGTGACTTTGGGTGCTGTGCCTTCTAGCTGAGCGACTATTTGGGCATTGCCCACTCCCCCTAGCTGGACGATGCTAGCTTCAGCCGCAGATGCCGCCCGCTGAACTGGTACGGCGAGAGCCGTTAGCAAGCACAGCTTGATGAGGGTAGAACGGTTAGCACGCATCATAGAGCCTGGAGGATTTAAGATTGTGAAATTACTCTAATATCTCAGTGATTCTCCTGAGAGTCAATCTAGCGGCTCAGATATTCGCTGGATGTCTATAAAACGATGGCGATCGCAAAATATCTCATCGTATTGGACGCTCATCGTATTCGGTGCAAGCGGTTGACGATCAGCTTCAAACTTAGCGACTGTGACGCGCCCTAAAACAGGATGGCCAGCGCTACCAAAGAGGCTTTGAAGGGTTAGCTTTAGGTTTTTTACTGCCAGAGCGCTGTGAGCTGCCAGGCGGAGTTTGGTGGCTACCAAAGTACTTCTCGCTACGGTAGCGTAGCCAAATGCGCAGCTGCTGAGGAATATTGTCTTTTTGCGCTTTTGTGAGCTGATGGTAGAGTTCGAGGGCGCGATCGCGTTCTCCTCGACAGGCCGCATTGCGATGCGCATCCCAAAGTCCTTTGGCCGCTCGAATCCGCCGACAGGTTTCTTTAACGAGTGCATCGCCTTCTAACGTTTGCTGGGGCTGCTTCTGTTTAGCCATAGTTTTAGAAAGCCATAATTTTAGAAAGCCATAGTTTTAGAAGAGGTGATCGAAGAAAGACAGCTTCCCTTTCATCATAGAAGATTTGACGGTAGCCGCTAGGCCAAACTCGCACGTCGAACTAAAATACGGAGGCTCGTCCGTCTTCACCCAAAAACATTCATGAAAGTTGCCTCCTGGAACGTTAACTCCATCCGCACTCGCCTGGAACAAGTTATCGATTGGATAGGCAAAAATCCTGTAGACGTGCTGTGCTTGCAAGAGACCAAAGTAGTCGATGAAGACTTCCCGGTAGCCGCGTTTACCGAGATTGGCTATCACGCCTACATATATGGACAAAAGTCTTACAACGGCGTGGCGCTCATCAGCCAGCAGCCCTTAGACGATGTGCAGATGGGCTTTGGCGCAGTGATTAATTCAGAGACAGTTGGCAACCTAGACGATCAAAAAAGAGTAATTAGCGGCCTTTGCAACGGGGTGCGAGTGGTGAACCTGTATGTGCCGAACGGCTCTGCTATCGGCAGTGACAAATACGAGTACAAACTGAGCTGGCTAGCCCTATTAAAACAGTATTTGGCCGCGCAGTTAGCGGCGCATCCTCAGCTCAACGTTTGCGGCGACTTCAACATTGCGTTAGAGAACCGAGACATTCACGGTGATAAAAACAGAGATAAATACATTATGGCTTCGCCGGTGGAAAGAGAGGCTTTGCGCGACGTTCTCTCCATTGGCCTATTGGATGCCTTTCGCAAATTTACTGAAGAAGGCGGTCACTATAGTTGGTGGGACTATCGCACCCAATCGTTTGCTCGAAATACCGGCTGGCGCATCGACCACCATTACCTATCGCTTGAGCTGTACAAGCAAGCTAAAAGCTGCACCATTGACACGACGCCACGCGGCCTAGAACGGCCTAGTGACCATACACCTGTAATCGTAGAATACTAAAAAAGAACATCCAAGAATACTCACAAAATCACTCATAAAATCACTCGCAAAATCTCTCTTATCTGCTGTTTGGATAATCGCTACAGTCCCGAATTTCGCACTGTGTACTCGATTTCTTCTATCGGCAGATAATCGCTGTCCCAGTCTTCGTAGCGTAGCTGCAGGCGCTTTTCTCCAGCATGTTCGCCAAATTTACCGCTGTAGCGGTCGGCTTCGGTGCCAAGGCTTTGAATTCTAATTTTGCCGTTGAAGACGGTGGCGCGAGCAAGATAGATTACTAGGTCGTCTCTAGAGGGTCGGTTGACGGTGGTGCAGGCGGTGAGGTGGCCGACGCCGCGTTCGTCCATTTCTTGAGAAAGGGCGATCGCCGTATTGCGAATGCCGCGAATGGCGACAATGATGGCCGCGATCGCCATGGTCATATCGATGCCGCCTTCTGTCAGAACTTTGTTGTTGGCTAAATACTGAAAGTTTTTTTCGCCTAAGTCTTCTCGAATGCGGCGATGAATTTGGTTTCGAGGATGATAGTCGGTGAGTGCGCCAACGATTGCTCCGCAGGCCGCGCGAGGTTCTCTCCAGGGGGACTCTCGGGTTTTGCCATAGGTGACGTGTTTGCCACCTTCGCGCAGTCTGCCAACGTGCGTTTTTAAGTCGATAGCGACTAGAGAAATGGACTGAGCATTCCCTTCATAAAGCCGTCGCTTGAGCGGTTCGTCAATTTCGTGGGCGACGGTGACGTGGGCTAAGGTGGCACCATTGTCGGTGCCGCCACCTGCGGGAAAGAAAGCCTCTAGCTTGAGTTCGCCAATTTCGGAGAGGGTGGCAAAGCGAGAGGCGACGACATTTCGGTAGCGTTTGGTGGCTTCGCCTTGGTGGATGCGATCGCCGCAATTGGTATAGGCCAGCGTCGTCACCACGCTCGGCAAGCTCATATCCGCACCGCAGGCTCTCATATTGGTGGGGCTGCTAGCCGCCAACTGAAGCTCGTCTCTCAGGATTTGTAAGCCTTTGATCAGGGCATAGCGATCGCTCACAATCTCATTGAGGTAGTTGTGATAGGCGTTGCGCTCCATGCCAAAGCTAGCGGGCAGCTGCCAAAAATCATCTACTCGCTTTTGAGTGGGCGCGGCATCGAAAGGTAAAGACATAGGCGACGAAACATTTTAAAGAGTGCAATAGCGCTACGCTACCTTACTTTCTAGTCGCTGCGCGATCCACCTTTTGGCAGCATCTGCTTTTGAGAAACGTCTCACGAAGATACTTTTAATTGGCAACTTGTGCCCCATGACTGCGCGGATCGTCGCCAGCGCTTTTGCCCGTAATCGGATTGTCTATATTATCTAGCTCAGACAGCTCGCCTTTCACTTGCGCATTGGGCAACGGCTGATTCTCAATGAGCGCGTCCAAATTTGCCGCCAAAATGACCCGAGGAATTTCGCCGATGGCGGTGCCTTTTTCCAAACTATCGCTCGATAAAAACTCGAAGTGAGGAATGCCGTCCACGCGGTAGTTCAGCATTTCGGGAAGCCATTTAGTGTTATCTACATTTAGCATGACGAAGTTGACGCGCTTGCCGTAGTCGGCCTTGAGCTGCTGCATATCGGGGGCCATTGCCTGACAGCTCGTACACCAGTTGGCATAGAACTCAATGAGGGTGGGTTTGCCGTTGGCCATGGCTGTATTTAGGGGCACAGAGGCTTCGGCCATGTCGGCAAGGGAGGCGGCGGGCGATCGCGTTTGCAAACCAATGACAATAGCAACGCTGAGGAGCGAGGCGATCGCCACAACGATCAAATTTCGAATGCGCTTAGCCGTTTGGGTCGCCCGCTGATCGTTAGAGAGACTATCTGTTTGAGGCAATTCAACCGACATGTGTTCGCGGGTGGGTGAGTTCTAGAAGGAGAGGAGCGTAAATATTCACGAGGAACCCTCATTTTATCTTGTTACTCGCCAGCCGTTCGCTAAGATCTAGCTAGATCTGGCGTTTGTTTAGCCAGTCTTAACGCCGATTGCGAGGCATTTGTGAAAAAACGACTAACGCTGACTTTCCCAAAACGCACCATTCATATCCCCATTACCTATCGGTTAGCGAAAGACTTTAACGTGGCCGCAAATATTTTTCGCGCTCAAGTTGCGCCCGATCAGGTGGGCAAGCTGCTCGTAGAACTCTCGGGCGATATCGATCAGCTAGACGAGGCGATTGAATGGTTGCAGGCCAACAATATTGGCGTTTCTCTGGTGAACCGGGAGATTATTATTGATAAAGATGTGTGCGTACACTGCGGCCTCTGTACGGGGGTGTGCCCAACGGAGGCTTTGCAGCTAGAGGCGCAAACGCATAAGCTAGTTTTTAGGCGATCGCGCTGCATTATGTGCGAACAGTGCATCCCGAGCTGCCCGGTTCAGGCCATTTCTACGAATTTGTGAGCATACAGGTGAGAACAAAGCTGTGATTAATCGACGGCCCAAGTGTAAAATTCCGGCCAATCTCCGTACCCGTGAAGGCTTTCCTGCACTCTCCGTCATCATGCTTTTACTCGCCAATATGGCCTTTGGCTTCTTCCTGCGAGATCATGCCTTCCACGAGACTGCCTGGATTTTCGCCGTTATCTACATTGTTTTAGAATGCGGCGTTTTGAGCGTTGTTTGGAAACCCGCTAGAGATCTTGTTCTGATGGGCTTTCAGTCCGACGTGGGCTATACCTGTATGGCGCTGGCGATCGCCTCTTTTGCGGTGGTCGTCGTCGCCTGGATACAGATCTCCACCTATTTCTTGATGATGCTATGCGCCGCCATTCTGTTGAGAGTAAAACTATATATCCGGCGCAGTGGGACGATTCCCTCTTTCCTAATTATGATATCTGCCTCTTTAGCAGGACTAGCGATTAGCTGGATTTTTCCCTTAGTCAGCAGATTTCAACTACCCTCTTTGCTTCAGAGTAGCTAGTACAGATCGCGACTTCCCCGGCCTTTTCTTATCGAGTAACCCTATCTCCAAATTGCGATCTGTGGCACTCGACAAAGCGGCACAGCTTCACTGCGAACAATCCGACTAGAGGGCGATTGTAGTCACAGCACAAGCGTTTAACTGTTGCCC
>JBBSOB010000054.1:0-19880 GCA_038260205.1 Phormidesmidales cyanobacterium | reverse complement strand
TGTTTTAAAGCGATTTACTGTTTCTAAATCGCTCTTTGGCCTCTTCAAAGGCAGTGGCCATCACCTGCTGAATCCTTTCTGGGTCAGGCTTTTTACCGCCCATCAAATCACCAAAGTAGGCGCAGGCTCCCTCACCTAGTGCCCAGGTGTATCCTGCGGCCCAAGAGGCGGCAATGACGCTGCCAAAGCCAGGGACAAATTTGATCAGCTCGCGGCCAATCGCCTGGGCAAAAAAACCGCCTGCGATCGCGCTAACCACCCCTCCCGCCTGCGAGGGCGATAGCTTTTGCCCATAGAGCTGACCTAGTAGTCCGACCATCGAAACCTGCAAAGCCGTAAGCACAGGCATAGTAGCAAACGGTAGCGGGACAGCCGCCAACGTAGCTGAAATAATAGCAAAGGCCGAAATGTACCGTCGACCAACGTCTCGATAGAGGTTGCCAAGCTGAGCGCTAGCCGCATCTTGTTCATCAATTAGCTGATGTATCGTCCTAGCTTCGGCTTCCGGCAACAGATCGGCAAGGGCGTCTCTCAAGGCGTTTTGACCGTAAAATACTGGCGAAAACTCGTCTTCTTCTAGCGTAAAATCCAGCAGCACAGACTGATCGAAGCAGCCCGCAAAGGTTGCTTTAATGGCCTCGTAGGCGCGATTGATTTCCGGTAGATCAGGTGGGTAGCTAGGATGATCCGAGCGGTCAGACGGATAGAGTTCGTGCAGGCAGGTTACGGCGAGCAGGCAGGGGATACCGGGGTTTTCCTGTCTGAGCTTGAGGGCAATTTGCTGAAGCTGATCGACGGCAAAGTCGTTGATTTTTACGGTTAGGATAAGAATGCGAGCGCGACGACTGACCTGCTTTAGCTCGCCAGTGAGTTCAGTAACGATATCTGTTGTGGCTTGGTTAGTGTCGCCTAAGCCGACCGTATCGGTAAAAATTAGCAGGGGTAGCTCGTCCGAAGGATAGGCGTAGCGCTGCGTGTTCTGAGTGTGGGGACGAAAGCCCTGACCGATGATGTCAGCGGATACTCCGGTGAGTCCGCGCACAATTGAGCTTTTTCCCGACTGGGGCTTGCCGATGAGTAAAGCTTCTGTGGTCGGCAACTCGGCGCGTACCTGCTGGAGAATTTCAGCAATGCGCTCATCGCTGACGCTGAAGGCGCTAAAGATAGTTTGGGCGTTATTCTGCGCACTGTCGCGGGCGCTGTCGTAGGCTTTGCGAAGCTGCCTGGCGTCGGTTGGCAACCACCTAGCAGCGCTGTTTCGGACGTCTTTCCACAGCTTTGTAGAGATCTCCGTCGCTTGTGCTAGCCAGTGTTTCTGGCGGCTATCGGGCGCGACCAAGGGGTTAGGTTTTTCGCTTTTATCTTGATTTGAGGAAGTCTGCTGAGGATCGTCCATGCCCACCGCTTGCGTTTGCCTAGATCGATCTTCACTTTAAACGACTTGCTTCCTACACCAGCGTTTGTCCAAAATAATTTAGTATTTTAGCGATCGCCTAGCAGTCCGCCGTCAACATCATTTCGCTGAGACGGCCCCAAAATCTGAAGCTGAGGCACGGCTTCAAGCTGAGGCATCCCTTCGAGTGCGTTTGAGAGCGATCGCCGTACTAGAAAGTCATCTATACCCAGCGCAACAGCTACAACCAGAACTGTCCACCACAGCGGATTAAACAAAGGCACCAGCAGCGCTTCAATCATCGAGAACCGTTCAAATTTCAGCGTAGGTAGAACTTTTTTAGCCCGGACGGCTTCAGCTCGATCATCTCCTAAGATCATTTCGTTCGTTACGGCTGCGCGCGCCGATATCTCCTCCAACACAACGCTAGAGACAGACAGATCCAAGGCGGTATCGGCCCAGCCTTCCAAGCCATCTTGAGATCTAGCCGTTGACCATTCTGTTATGCGTAGCGACCGAACGGTGGCCGTGTTCCTCAGTCTGGCAATATCGCTCGCTAGCTGTGGGTTTGCCGCTAAAATTTTGGCGATGCTTTCCGCCTCTTCCGGCGTGAGATTACCCAACACCAGTCCGGCCACCAATTCGTTCCACCTTTCCATACAGTTTAATTCGCTACGTTTGGGATGAAACACTTCGATGGCGTCGCCCCATTTCATCCCTGTGGGAGTTTAAATAGTTCCTTAGGCTGTAGATACAGAGAGAAAAGAAAGGTTTATAGTTCTCTTACCAAGACTGTTCGAGAAGATAGAGAAACACGCTTTAACCTCAGTCTTAACTAAACACAACCATTAGCTCGTAGGTTTGGCTTGCCTATTACTTTCGTGACTCGCCCATACCTAAAAGAACCTCGCGCTCCGCTGACATACAGCAGCCTATAGGCCATGTATCCCACAAACAGCGAACTAGAGCCCTTGCTTTACCTTACTTGAGCTTAACTTTACTTGAGCTTCCCTGAAGCTTTATTTTAGCGGCGATTGAATGATACGGCGCATTTTTTTCATATTCGGCTTGAAAAGCGCTATTTTTGTTCTTTCTTAGCTGTCTCTACGCAGTTTTTTCCAGATGATCAATCAGCGGATGTGAGGACATTAGAACGATGATTCTAAGTACTGCTGTGCTCTCTTGTGTGAGAAAATGTGCGGGCAGCATTTTGTGAAGCTCGATCTATGCAACTCATGCTACCTAAGATGGGCTGTGGCACCTGGGCCTGGGGCAATCGTCTCCTGTGGGACTATCAGGTCGAGATGGACGACGATTTGAAGGCTGTTTTTGACTTTTGTGTGAGCCAAGGAATTACGCTGTTTGACACGGGTGATTCTTACGGTACGGGTAAGTTAGGCGGGCAGAGCGAAAAGCTGTTGGGCCAGTTTAAGGCAGCCTATGAGGGCGTACATAAAGAACAGATTTGCCTGGCGACTAAACTAGCGCCTTATCCCTGGCGATTGACGCGAGGCTCCATGGTGTCTGCCGGTCGGGCCTCGGCGCAGCGACTGGGCCAGCTAGATTTGGTGCAGATGCACTGGACGACGGCGAATTATTTCCCCTGGCAGGAAGGGCCTTTGTTGGATGGATTGGCTGAGCTGTGCGATCGCGGTATTGCCAAAGGCGTAGGACTCTCCAACTACGGGCCAAAACGCCTGCGATGGGCACACAAGCGACTCGGCGCGCTCGGCATCAAGGTACAAACTTTGCAGGTACAGTATTCGCTGCTCTCGACCTATCCGATTGACGAGCTGAACCTAAAGACCGTTTGCGACGAGCTAGACATTCAGCTCATTGCCTACAGCCCCTTGGCTCTGGGGCTATTAACAGGCAAATATACAAACAAATCTGATCTGCCCAGCGGCCTGAGGAAGCTAGCGTTAGGCCAGATTTTGCCCGGTGTTACGCCGCTGTTGAGCTGTCTCCAAGCAGTGGCCGAAGGTCGAGACAAGACGATGGCGCAGGTGGCGCTTAACTGGTGCATTTGTAAAGGAACCATTCCGATTCCAGGGGCTAAAAACTTGCAGCAGGCGCAGCAAAATGCGGGTGCTTTGGGCTGGTCGCTAAACGAGGGTGAGATCGCTGAGCTAGAGGCCGCATCATCTGCCTGCCGTAAAAAGATGGTGCAGAACATTTTTCAGAGTCGATAGGATGGGCAACGTTATACTCATCCATAGCGTCTGTTTTTGGGTTTTCCTATGTCTGTTTCTCCGCTGAGCTGGTCAGAGCTAGAAGCGCTTTCGTCTTTTGAACCAGATAGGATAAACGGGCCAACCAATGCTCAGGCCAGACTCCGGTTGTTTGGTCAAAATGAAGCCGATGTGAGCGTAACGCTATACCGAGATCACCATGCCTGGTGCCCCTATTGTCAGAAGGTATGGCTCTGGCTAGAAGAAAAGCGTATCCCTTACCGCATCGAGAAAGTAACGATGTTTTGCTATGGCACCAAAGAAGCCTGGTACAAAAAAATAGTGCCTTCTGGTATGCTGCCAGCCCTGGCGCTAGATGGGCAAATCATTACGGAAAGCGATGATATTTTAATGACGCTAGAAAATACGTTCGGCCCGGTGCAATATGGCCTGCAAGATGCAGCCGTTTTACCTCTGCGACAGCTAGAGCGATTGTTGTTTCGAGCCTGGTGTGGCTGGCTCTGTCAGCCTGCGAGCTGGCTGCGTCAAGAGTCTTCAAGCCGCGCGCAGTTTGTCAGCGTCGTCGAAAAAGTGGAAGCTGCGCTTGGGAAAACCCCTGGCCCTTACTTTTTAGATGAGTTCAGTACGGCAGATATTATTTTTACGCCTTATGTAGAACGTATGAACGCGAGTCTGTTCTACTACAAAGGCTATTCACTTCGAGAAGAGAATCCGCACCTGTCCGACTGGTTCGATGCCATGGAGAGCCGAACCACCTATCGAGGCACTCAGGGTGATTTTCATACGCATGCTCACGATCTGCCGCCTCAAATGGGTGGTTGCTACGAGAATGACAGTCCCCAAACTGCGATCAATCAGCAGCTGGTGGATGCTGGGCCTTGGTTAGGGCTACCGGATGTGGCTTATCTCGAACCGGAAAGCTCCCGACAAGAGGCGCTCGCTCGGGTGCTCAGGCATCGTAAAAATATTATGCGAGCTAATCCGTTGGGTGCGGATGGCTTTGATGAGGCGTTGCGCTGTGGGTTAACTTCTTTGATAACGGCAGACGTCTGTCAGCCGCCTGTGGGTAGTGATGTGGGTTTGCGATATTTGCGCGATCGCATCAGTGTTCCGCGCGACATGTCGATATATGCCGCAAAGCGACTAAAAACAGCACTAGAGACAACAGCAGCCCTAGTCGGCGATCACCCAGGCCCTGCCATTCCAGTCAGACATCGCCGAGATCAAAACCCAATCGACTTTGCCTCTGTCTAATACGTTCGATCATTTTTTTACGGCTGCGTAAAATAGCGGTAAACAAAGGCTTCTTCTAATCTCCGTATAGAGCAACAATCTGCCTAGATGCGACTATTTCTTAGCAGACAGATTGGGTATCTTCCCCGTATCAAAGGATGCCGTAGTTTCCTTAGGATAGAAGTAGTTTCCTTAGGATAAAGGAAGTAGAAAATAACTGTGCTTCGACCAAGCGCAGTTTTCCTCACATTACTTGTTGCCAGTAGCGACTTAATTAGCGCCATGACCCTTAAAAAGTACGCCTATAGAGCTGCACTCGTTGGATTCGGCAGCCTTCTTAGCCTAAATCTGGCGGTCTCTGCCAGCTTAGCCGGAGCCTTCCCTGCGCAGACCATTGGAGCCGAAGAAAACAGTAGTGAAGACACCCTACGTCAAGGTCTGCCCGGCCGCCGACTCGGAGGCGGTACTCGGGGCGATCTGGTCTTCAAAGATGCCTACGCCTATTTAGCTGCCCTGGTCACCTCCGATAACCTGAGTCAGACAACGGCTGCAAAACCCACGCTGCTATTTTCCATTCCCAAGATGGTTTCTGCTCAAGCAGCGGAGTTTATTTTAAGAGACAGTGAGGGGGAGGAAACCTACCGAACAACGTTTATGTTGGACGGCAATGCCGGTATAGTGAGCTTGGATTTGGGCGAAACCAACGCTGCGCCGCTGCGAATGAACGAAGACTACCATTGGTATTTCTCAATAGTCTCTGCGCAGAGCGAAGCCCATCGAGCAAACGACATTGTGGTAAACGGTAACATCCGTCGAGTTAAGTCGGCTAACCAGGCAGAATCACTTGCTGTGACCAGCGAGCTACCGATAGAGGAGAGTCTTGCCAGAGCCAGAGCGCTTTATAAGGAAGCCGATTTGTGGCACGACGCGGCTGTCATGCTAAATACGCTACGTCAGGCTCACCCCGAAAACGCAGCCGTTGCTTACGAGTGGAATCGCCTCATAGAGTTTGCAGGGCTTTCTGCGGTTCTTCAACCCTCGCCTGCCATTGTTGAGGTTAGCCTCAAGCATAACTGATTGGATAGCTAGTCTCCGTGCGGACAAGTCAGATGTTTGCCATGCAAAAAGGGTAAAGGGTTCGATTGCATCGTGCTATCTAGACGAAAGGCGTCTCTTGTCAAAAAGGCGCTTCCTGTTTCAGGCTACCCATAAAGTATGCGTAGCCAAGGTGCATATCAGGATGCATAGCGGGGTGATAGAGTTACTCCTTTAAGCTGCTTTTGAGTCCATACTGACGCCAATCTACAGAGTTGGCCATTAAATCTTCGGCGGCCTGCGCGGGCAGCGGTTTGGCAAAGAGATAACCTTGTCCGTATTCGCATTGCAACGCCTGTAGTTTTTGAGCTTGACCTTCCTCTTCGATGCCCTCGGCAACGATATTCATTCCCAGATTGTGGCCTAGCGCGATGATGGTTTTGACCAGTTCGGCAGTTCCACCGGGTGAGTCCATTTCCATAACGAATGAACGGTCTACCTTTAAGGTGTCAATTGGAAATTTGTGAAGGTAGCTGAGCGACGAGTAGCCGGTGCCAAAGTCATCAATGCCGAGCTTGAGCTTTAAGGCTTTAAGCTGCAAAAGAATATCAATAGAGGCATCTACATCGTCCATGACGACGCTTTCGGTAAGTTCTAGCTTGAGGGCGCTGCGCTCTAGCTGCGTTTCGGTCAGAATACGGTCGATTTGCTGGACCAAATCCTGCTGGGAAAACTGCCGTCCAGAGAGGTTGACGCTGATAAAGAGAGGCCGATCTGGAAATTGCTGACGCCACTTTTGAGCTTGCGTACAAGCCGCTTCTAACACCCACTGCCCGATGGGAATAATCAGTCCGGTGTCTTCGGCGACAGCAATAAATTCGCCAGGAGATATCATTCCTCGAGTGGGATGCTGCCAGCGAATGAGGGCTTCAAAACCTGCTAGCTGCATCGTTTTTAGGCAGACGAGTGGTTGGTAATACAGCAATAGATTTTGCTGCTTAATCGCGTCGCGCAGGTCGGCCTCTATCCATATTCGGTTGGAGAGCTTTACCCGCATGGCTGGGTTGAAGGTTTCGCAGCGGCCTCTGCCTTTACTCTTGGCTCTAGAGATTGCGGTTTGGGCGTCTCGCAGTAAGTCTTCTGCGTTGAGCCTTTGATGGGACGGGTGAGCGGCAGGCGCGGCAGGTGGTGGCAGATTTGTTGAATTAGTAGACGGTTGGATCTGTTCTTCTAGGTAGCTACTGATGGCGATGCCGGTGCTGACGGAGGGAAACACTTTTTGACGGTGAATATTAACTGGGGTAGATAGACGCTGGCTAAGCCGTTGGGCGATCGCGATCGCATGAGTTTCAATATCTTCGTTGACTTCACAGTGAGCGGGTTTGGCAAGCAACACCACGAACTCATCGCCCGCTATGCGAGCAAATTTGGCATTAGCCGGCAGGTTCTGTTTTAACTGGTAAGCAATGGTTTGTAACAGGCGATCGCCCGAACACAGCCCAAAACTTTCATTAAATAGCTTAAATCCGTCAATGCCTAGCAGGATGATAGCGACTGGCTGCTGTGGCTGCTTTAAGCGCTGCTGTAGTTCTTGGGTAAACAGTGCCCGGTTCGGCAAGCCGGTGATAGAGTCATAAAAAGTTTTGCGAAATTCTTTATAAACCATGAGGCTAGCTTCTGTTCCCACCAAGGCAGCTAGTGGCAGCACAACCGGTATCCAAACGCCATGGGCAAACAACAGTCCGGCAGCGATAAAGCTTCCGGCAATGCCTGCTAGGGTAAAGATCACGATGATGTGAGGGCGAGAGAATCGCCAAATAACTAGGCCCCCACCCAGACCACACAGAGCTGCATAGCTAAGCTCGGCCCACTGAGACCAGGATCTGAGCGGCGATCGCCCATCTAGCGCTGCGCTAAGCAACTGATTGGTAAGCTGGGCATGGATGACAACGCCAGGGGTGCGCAGATCGCCGTTGGCAGTTGCACTAAAGGGAGTCTGAAAAATATCTTGCTGACTGGCGGCTGTGGTGCCAATAATGACAATTTTTCCAGCAATCATCGTCGGATCATAGTCGCCCGACAGCACCTGCATGAGGGAAAGCTGCTGAGCAACTTCTGACATCGGAAAATAGCGAATGAGAGCCTGATAGCCTTTGGTGTCGATATTTTGATAGCCGCCCGTATTCGGTTCTATGGGCTTAATTCGAGTGGCTCCTAGTGCGATCGCGTTAGGCTCAGCCTGAGTTACCCGCCCTTTTTGAGACAAGAACCGCTGAGCGAGCCGTAGAGAAAATGAGTAGAATTCACTATCGCCTAGCGCGGCAAACATAAAGTGACGGCGAACCGTTCCATCAGCATCCACCACAAAGTCGGTAAAACCAATGCGTGCTTCAGGAACCGCCGAAGGAGCGAGGACTTCCCCTTCGCCTTCAAACCCCAGCTTATTGACAGCCACGACGTTGTCCTGCTGCAATTGCTGTGCGAGTGCCTGAGAGCCGGGTTCGTGAGGAATGTCCCGATAAATATCTAGACCAATGACCGCCGGACTGTCTTCTTGAAGCTGGATTAGTAAACTGGCAAAGACCCGGTCTGAAAGCGGCCACTGTTTTTGCGCTTGAATGTCTTTTTCTGTGATGGAGACAATCACAATGCGCTGATTTTTCCTATCGGCCCATGCGGATTCTGCGTTAGCGCCGGTAGGATTAGAGGGATAATTGGGCGTAGTGGTTATCTGAGTGAGTAAGTCGAAAGCTTGCAGCTCTAAGCCTTGCAATAGGCCCATTTGGGATAGCCCTAGAATGCAGGCGGTGGTGAGGCTACTGAGCGCGATCGCGCTAACAAAGTTAAAATCCCGATTGGTGTTGATTCTGATAAAAAGATCGGTAGCCTGCTGCGCTAGGGGAGATGCAACGAGTTTCCCAATTGTTTTAAGAGGCACAGCAGATAACCAAAAAAGGGAGATGGGCGGCTTCCGTCAAAATGCCCAGCTAACGTAAAGGCCATGCAGAGAAGGCTATTAGCCATCCCTTACCACAAGAAAACTTGTGACCCATCTGCATAAGTCCATCTAGCGACAGCGCCGGGACGTAAGTTGATATGAACACATGACATGAACAAAGCCGCTGCCAACGGCTAGGTCACTTCTAGAATGGTACTTTTTAAGCCAACGATATCCAGGAATGTGCCTGTTTTTACGTTGATTAGTTAATTAAGAGTATTTTTGTCCCTGAGCTGAGAGGATTAGATGTTTATACGCTCGCAGATGTAATTTTAGCAATTTTTTCCAATAGCTGAAGGTTGTGACTATTCACCCAGCCTCAAACTACCAAGCCAGGACTTCGCCGTTAGTGTGCCAAAAAGTGCCAGTGGTATCAAGCGTGAGTTGATCGATTCTAGCGAGGAGTCCTCTGACTGATTCTGCGGGGGAAATGCCGCTGTCATTGAAGTTGGTCATGCCAGTGCTGACTAAGCCAGGGTGCAGAATGGCAACAGCAATCCCTTTGGGTTTAAGATCTTGGGATAGAGACTTTCCGGCCATAGAGACGGCCGCTTTGGACATACGATAGCCATAGGTGCCGCCGGAAGTATTGTCTCCAATAGATCCCATACGGCTGGTCATAATGGCAACTTTGCTACCCTTTTTGAGATTGGGTAATAAGGACTGAGTCAGTCTGAGGGGGCCTAGCGTATTGACTTCAAACTGCTCTCGAATGCCTTCTATATTCAGATCGTTCAAATTGGACTGACGATAGATACCTGCGTTGTTGATTAAAACATCAATGGGCTGACCGTTGAGGGTATTGGCTAGCGCCTTCACTGCTTTTTCATCACTGATGTCTACGTTGGTCTCTACCCGTACACCTAGCTGGTCTAACTCGTCTGAGCTGTGACGGCAGACAGCAATAACTTTATCACCCCTGTCTTTAAGCTGCTTGCAATATTCATAGCCAATCCCTCGATTGGCTCCGGTGACTAGATAGGTTGCCATGTTTGTCTGTATCTACTTATAAAACTTGCTTATGGAACTTGCTTACGGAACTTACGAAATAATTTCTGAAACGATTTCTACTAGCTCTAGCTCAAAGGTTAGGTCTTGCCCTGCGAGGGGATGGTTACCATCTAGGGTGACCATATCGCCTTTGATGTCGGTAATAGTGACGCTCATAGCTTCACCGCTGGGCACCTGCATTTCTAGCCGCTGACCCACTTCTAGCTCAAAATCAGCAGGAATGTTCTGTTTCTCAATTTCAGCTACCATTTCTTTTTGGTAGGGGCCGTAGGCTTCTGCATTGGGGATGGTGGAAGTTACGGTTTCTCCGGGAGAGAGTCCGGTAACGGCGGCGTCGAAGCCGGGAATCACCATGCCGGTGCCGAGGACAAACTGAAGCGGCTCGCGACTTTTGGAGGAGTCGAAGACCTGGCCGTTATTCAGAGTGCCCGTGTAGTGGACTTTTACGGTGTCGCCGGATTTTGCTTGGGTCATGATTTGATTGCGGACTTTGTAAGAGTTTAAACCCTTACGGTCTGCGGCAAGGTGTTACGGGCGGTTGCCAATCAATAAATGTCTCTAACGAAGGACTATCTGATCTAGCAGACCCGCTAATTTGATGAAAAGGTTTGTTTTAAAAAGGTTTGCGGGGTAAGGCTATGCTGATGCGATTGAAGCCGTGGCAGGTGGCTATGTTGGTGGCTCCAATTGTCATCATCGTGGGGTTTGTACTGGTGGCGGCGGGGCAGCAGATTCGGGCTTGGCATCTGAACTGGATTTGGGCGGTTTTTATTTTTATGCTGCTGGGATGGCGGTGGCTGCTGGTGCGGTGGACGCGCCCGGCGATCGCTCAAGCAGAAGCGTTAGTCTCAGAGGTAAATGCTGAGCTGGAGGCCGCAGCCCAAGAGTCAGTTGAATCTCTATCCGCTGCGACCGGTGGAAAAGCTGGCAGCGCAGCTCGGGTGGAGGCGGCTTTGGTTGAAGTGTTGAAGTCGGCACAGAACGATCCGCCGGTTTGGGACGATTGGGGACAGTTCTGGCAGCGATGTTTGACTTTAGTTCAAGGAGTTTCGCAGGCATATCACCCTGAGGTGAAGCGACCTTTACTGAATATATATGTGCCGGAAGCCTATGGTTTAATTCGCGGCACGGTGGATGATACCGATCGGATGATGCAGAAGCTATCGCCCGTGCTCTCTCAGGTTTCTATTGGGCAGATGGTGGAGGGAGTCGAAGTTTATCAGCGACTAGAACCGTCGGCGAAGAAGCTCATTAAGGCGTTTAACTGGGCGCAGTGGGGGTTGAATCCGGCAGCGGCGATCGCCAAACACACCAGCGCTAAATATATGGATCAGGCAAATCAGCAAATATTGATGAATCTGAGCAATCTGCTGCGAGAAACCACGCTACGGAACTTGGCGCAGCAGGCGGTAGCGCTTTACGGCGGCGGTGCTAAGGTCGCGCTCGATGAGGTAACAGCGGCAATTCCGGCAGTGGCTGAGGCCAAAACCCAAACGCTGCGCGAGATTTTGGATCGGGCGCAGCCGGTCGAGACAATGACGCAAAAACCAGTGAATCTGCTGCTGGTCGGGCGAACGGGCGCGGGCAAAAGTAGCGTTATCAACACGCTGTTTCAATCGGAGCGGGCGGCGGTCGATGTGCTACCAAGTACGGATGAGATTCAGAGCTACCGGTGGGAGTCGCAGGGCGTAGGGCAAAAGGGCGAGGCGCTGAACCTGTGGGATACGCCGGGGTACGAGCAGGTGGCGCGGGGTGATTTTCGCGAGCAGGTGATTGAGTATGCGAGTCAGGCAGATTTGCTGCTGCTGGTGACGCCCGCGCTCGATCCGGCTTTGCAAGTAGATGTAGATTTTTTGCGAGATATGCAGCGTGAGGTGCCAGATTTAAAGGCGATCGCCCTAGTCACCCAGGTAGATAAGCTGCGGCCCATTCGCGAATGGAGTCCGCCGTACCATTGGCGCACCGGAGCCTGGCCCAAGGAAACTTCGATTCGAGAAGCGGTGGGCTATCGGGCAGAGCAGCTAGGTGAGTATTGTCAGGCGGTGCTGCCCCTAGTGACGCGTGACGAGCAGCGAGCAGCTTGGGGAGACGATGAGCTAGCTAAAGCCTTGATGGATGCCATAGAGCCAACCAAACAGCTACGGCTAGCCCGATTTTTGCGCAGCAAAGACGCTCAGAGCGTGGCCGCAGCCAAGATTATTGACCGCTACACCTTTCAGATGACGACAACAGAGGGCTTGACTAAGCTGCTAAAGAGTCCGGTTTTGCAGTTTTTATCGACGCTGACGACGGGCAATCCGTCATTGGGACTGGTGCTTACAGAGAAGATTCCGGTGGAGGATCTGCCGATTGTATTGGGGAAGCTGCAAATGGCTTACGAGCTGTTTTCGCTCTTTACCGAAGGGGGGTTGCGCTCAGCAGGATTTGATTTGCTAGCGCTGTGGCCTTTGCTGTTGCGAAATGAGGGGCGATCGCCCGATAAAACAGCCTGGGCGTTTGGACATGCCCTAGTGGAGTATTGGACGCAAGGGCTATCGGTCGATCAGCTCAGCGATCGCATTGATTTTTACTTAAGCGAGCAATGACCTCATCCTAATCGGGGCGCATCCAACTGCGTCCGAGCAGTCGCTGAGAAAGATGGGGAAAGCCGCCGTTCGTCCAAGATTTGAGCATAGTGGTGGATTTAGGAGCTTCTAGTCTAGGGAGAGCGTAGCGGGAGGTATTGTTTCTAACCACCGGATCGGCGGCCACAGCGACGGCAGATTTCAGGTAGGTCGCAACTCGGGCTTGAGCCTGAGCGCAGTAGCGATTGTAGGGAAAGGCCAGATGGTTTGGGCGATCGCCCGTGGCCGCTACCATCTGAGTCATAGAACGGGTTATTTCCTCGCCTGTTGCCTCTGGATGAGCGCTCAGATCGAGGTGACTGGCCGTATGAATACCCAGCGTTATGTGGGGATACTGCTGCTGTAGTTGCTGAATGTCCGCCCAGGTCATGGTGAGTCTAGGAGGATGGGCGGTAGGCGCTAGCTGAGCTTTAATGCTGACCAGTAAACGTTGACGTTCTCGGTAAGTTTTAGGAATAAGATAGGCGGCAACTTGTTGATAGGCCGCTTTGATTTCTGCGCGATTTGTTAGCTGCCAGGAACCAATTTCGGGTAGTGAGAGGCAGTGCCGGGTGCGGGTTCTAAAGGCGGAGTAGAGAATATCTATCCACTGGTTTTCGCCAGTGGCCATGTAGTCAGTGGCCAAATATATCGTGGCTGGAAGGTGGTATTTGGCCAAAATAGGGGCCGCAACTGTGAGGTTATCGAGATAGCCATCATCAAAGGTAATAGCGACCGTGCCCTGGCGAATCGGCTCGCCCTGCTCTAGCTGTTGAACGAGCCGATCTATGGAGACTACGTGGCGGTGCTGGGACAAGAACCGCATATGCTGCTCGAAGACTTCTGGACTCAGGCTGTTACTCGGATCTATCCAGCGGCCTGTCACAGCTTCTGGAACGCTGTGGTACATCAAAATGACCGCGACACTTTCTTGCTTAATCTGGGTTCGAATCCAGCCGTAGAGCGAAGAAATACCCGATAGATAAAAGCCTAAATGTAGCTGCTTGAGAACCTTACTCTTAAAGCTGAGCGAATAGCTGGTATCGACTGGCAGCAGTGGGCCGCTGCTAGAGCAATTCTCTTTTTGACAGATTGACGAGGCAATTGCGGATGCGGACGCGAGTGTCATAACTTTGAACACATAAAGAGCATTTTAAAAAGCACTATTAAAGATTGCTGTGGCTGATTACCGATTTCTATTAGCAAAAACTAAAAGAAAGGACTAAAAGCAGGGACTAAACGCAAAGACTGAAGGAGTCTCTCAATAAAAAGGCGTGCTTTGGTTGGGCGGTAGCTTCTGCCACTTTGCCTTCTGCCACCTTGCCTTCTGCTACTTTGCAAAGGCCGCATCAATAGCGGAAACTTTTTAGCAGCGAAAACAATAACGAAGACAATGCAGCTAGTAACTCCACGCAAATGCTTTTGGCGCTTGCTATACCGGGTAGCCGTATAGGTAAAAGAGACAATAAACGGCTAAATGTTCCGTTTTAAGAACAATCGGTACATTTCTACACCAAACGCTCATCAACGGTTAATAAGCTCTTCATTAGTGCCGTTTATCGCACTGTTTGCCGCTATTTCTCGTTTAGCGCTCTAAGCGAGATTTATTAGAAGGTTAGATCTCTCAAAATGAGTTGCACAGAGCAATCAATTTAATGTTTGTTTAATAAAAAATATATCTTTTGAGTGGTTTCTCATTAACTGCGATACTATTCGTTTGTTAATAAAAATTTGCTTTCAACTGGATATAAAAATGAGTTTTCTCTGTAAGCAGATTTCAGAGCATCGCTGGGGCATCTATAGCGGCAGTCGGCTACTAGCGACTGTGGGCGATCGCGCTACCTGCGAAGCGATTATGGCCAACTTTCAAAATGCTCGTAGAGAAACTCACAAAGAAACGCCTAGAGAAATGCCTGCTGATCGTACCGATTTGCCAGCTAGCTTCAAGCAAACAGCCGCTCATGTTTCGGCCTCACACCTTTCAGCGCCCGATGTTTCAGCTCAGAGCACAGATTCCGTAAAGGCTACCGCCACGAGAAAGAACGCCCTTCAGTTTTCTACGGCCAGCGGAGAGCCTGCTGAGGATAAATCTGCATCTCAGCTAGCAAGCATGATGAGCGATGACGATTTGGCCAGGGTGCTAAACGTGAAGTCTTTGAAGGTAAAAGAGCTAGAGTCAGCGGTGTTGCGGGCGCAAAGAGGCCATCATAGACAGCGCCTGTAAACCTAACTTTTGGGGCAGATCCCTTTTCGATTACTCGGGTGTTGACGTTTCACTCTCAGTGGACTCAGCCGCCTTTGAGGCTCTGAGCTGACCGCAGGCGGCGTCCTTTTCGAGGCCGCGAGAGTAGCGGACGCTGACGGCAATGCCTTTATCTTTGAGCTGCTGGGTAAACTCTTCGATACGTTTGCGGCTAGGTCGCTTGTAGTCTACTTCGGTGATGGGATTGTAGGGAATGAGATTGACGTGGCTTTGAAATCCACGCAGTTCGCTAGCAAGTTCTAGGGCATGTTCGGGCTGGTCGTTAAGATCAGCCAAGATGATGTATTCAAAAGAGACGCGGCGACCGGTAGCTTTTACATAGTCGCGGCACTCGTCTATGAGCTCGGAGAGTAGGTACTTTTCGGCGCTGGGGATAAGCTGGACGCGCAGGGCCTGATTGCTAGCATGTAGGCTAACGGCCAAAGTAACTTGCAAGTTCTCTTCGGCAAGGCGACGGATATGACCGGGGATGCCGACGGTGGAAACCGTGATCATGCGCTGGCCAATGCCGATGTCTTGGTTGAGCGATCGCACTGCCGCCACCACATTATGAGTATTCAGCAAGGGTTCGCCCATGCCCATAAAGACAATGTTGCTAACGCGCCTTTGAAAGTCTTCTTGAACGGTGAGGACTTGATCGATAATTTCGTAGGTTTCCAGATTGCGAATGTAGCCGCCTTTGCCGGTGGCACAAAAGTCGCAGCCCATCGGACAGCCAATTTGGGAGGAGACGCAAACGGTAAGGCGCTTATCTGACGGGATGCCAACGGCTTCGATGATGTGGCCATCGGTGAGCTTGAGCAGATATTTAACGGTGCCGTCGGGAGATTCGGAGCGGAAGTGAAGGTGCGATCGCCCTACTGGAAAATCTTTGACCTCAGTGCGCCACTTTTTAGAAAATACCGTCACCTCGTCGAGCGAGCGAATGCCTTTTTGATAGATCCACTGGTGTAGCTGCTTTCCCCGGTAGGCGGGCTGGCCGTTTGCCTGCACCCACTCTGTAAGCGCCTCTACAGAACGACCTAGCAGAGGCAGCTCCGTTAGCTGAGCGGTTGGTGAGGGGCTGAGTGTCGCGGTCATAGCAACCATATCGAATACTATCGGGTTCTTTCTAACTATCTTTTTACTGTCTGAATCTTAACGTCTAGAAGGATCGCCATCGTTAATAAGATCAACGAGTCCTTCCGTGAGGGCTTTAGGATCCATAAACAAGACCTTGGAATTTTCGCTTTCCCCAATTTTCTGGTTAGCGGCTACGTAGCGCTGAGCCAACAGATACTGAAGAATTTCTCGACCATTACCCGTGGCCTCTAACGCCTGAGAGAGCAGCCGCATGGATTCTACATCGGCCTGTGCTTCGGAGATTTTAGCGCGTTTATTAAAGTCGGCTTCTTTTTCCTTCTGCATTGCCTCCACCACATTAGGGGGCGGATCGAGCTTTTGAATTTCGACCCGGTTGACCTTCAGTCCCCAGGGTTCGGTAGCTTCGTCTAATACGCCTAGCAGGGCGCTGTTGATGGTTTCGCGAGAGGAAAATAGGCTTTGGAAGTCCATTTTACCGACCTCAGAGCGCAGCGTGGTAGTCACCAACTCTTGCATGGCAAACTCTACGTCTTCAATGGCATAGTAGGTGCGCTCTAGGTCATAGATGCGCCAATAGATGATGGCGTCTACTTCCAAATTAACGCTGTCTTTAGTAATGGCGCTATGGGGTGGAATGTCTAGGGTTTGCTCTCGCAGCGTGTCTTCTAGCACGACTGAATCTAGCAGCGGCACGATGAAGTTAAGGCCCGGTTTGAGCGTGCCTCTATAGCGGCCTAGCCTTTCTACCAAAGCAGCGTTGCCTTCTTGAATAATGCGCACTGAGCCGACACTATAGCCAACAGCCAAAAAGGAGATGATGGCTAGGAGTGACGAAAGCATAAGGAAAACTCTTGAAAGGTGTTCTTGATGTGTAACACGTTTGTCGGGAAAGTAGCACGTTTGCCTGTGAAAGTATAGATCTATTTTGTCAGACCAACGACTTCCTCCCGTGGGTTTTACGCCCTCAAGCTGCGGTCAATTCTATCGGTAGCTCAACGATGAAGGCAGTTTGGCTATGACTACTCTCTACTTTTATCTGCCCTGCTAAGTGGCTAACTAGCTTTTCGACCAGGGCCAGACCGAGGCCGGTGCCACCTTGTTTCCAAGGGTCGGAGCTGGGGATGCGGTAAAACTTATCGAAGATGCGCTGGCGTTCGGGTTCGGCAATTTCTATGCCAGTGTTGATGACGCTAAATTGCAGCGTGTTTTGCGCCAGATAGCTAGTAGCTGAAATATGAATGCTGTGGTGGGGTGGGGTGTATTTGCAGGCATTGTTAATCAGTTCGGTGAGCACGCGCTCAATGCTGGCTAAGTCGGAAACGAGTTTGGGCAGGTTGTCTGACAGGGTCACTAAGAGGGTTTGGTTTCGGCTACTGGCTCGGGGCTTGAAGCCGCCGATAATGTTGGGAAGCCAGCTATATAGATCAATGGGCTGAAGGTTCAGCGGGTGGTTGCCAACATCTAGCCGCTGCAGGTCTAGGAGGTCGTTGATGAGGCTAATTTCGCGCTCACATTCTTCTTCCAAGATGCGGTAGTAGCGGGCAATTTTGCTTTGCTCTAGCTGAGGTTTGGTTAGCTCTTCGTCGAGGTTGTGGTCTTGATTTAAGGTAACGCCCAAGAGCTTGAGGGCGACGCGCATACTAGTGACCGGGGTGCGCAGCTCATGGGAGACGGTGCTGAGGAAGTCGTCTTTGAGGGTGTTGAGCCGCTCTAGTTCGCGAACTTGCGATTGAGATTCTTTGTAGAGGCGGGCCTGGCGAATGGCGATCGCACATTGATTAGTCACCTGCTGCACCAAGCGAATATCGAGTTCGCTAAGACCGTGATCCATGTCGTTAATTAGCCACAGATCGCCTAGAACATCCTGATCATCCAAAATAGGGGCGGCAAACATCGAGACTCGACCGCGCTCTGGGTTGGGAAAAATAGAGCAGAACTGGAGATATTGACCCGCGAGCAGCTGATCGTAAACTTCGGGGTAGGCTTCCATTTGGGAAACATGCCCTCTCATCGGGGGGAGGTCGGCGGAGTAGTACTCGTGATAGACGGTAGAGGTGCCTTGTTCTAAGTCGTAAAGGGCGGTGTTGGCGGCTCTGACGTTGAGAGCTTCGCCCAGTTCTTGCAGGGCAATTTTAAGGATTTCTTCTTCATCGAGGCTATCTCGTACCCGGTCGGTGATGCGTTTGAGCGTTGACTCTAGCAGTAGGGCAGTTTTGAGCTGCTGATTAAGCGCCTGGTTTTGCTGCTGAACTAACGTTAGCTCAGTGATTTCTTGGAGCGTATTGATCAGGACGGTTTGCCCTTTCATCTCCATGAGCTGGCGGCGGCAGGTAAAGTGGCGATCGCCCGTAAATATCAGCAGCGGCTGATCGCTCTGCCACTCCTGTGATTCTGCTGTCTGAGGGGCGGCGTTTGGGGTCGCGAAGAAGTCGCTGTCTTGAGCAGTGAGTTTTTTGGCTAATGACAGCGGCAAAAAGTCTGATTCGCTGCGGCCGATCAGAGCTTCGCTGGCAAAACCCATGAGGTTAGCGGCAGATTCATTGACGTAGAGCCATTTGTGGGCGCTGTTTTTAACGTAAACGGGCTGGGCGATCGCATCCAAAAGCTCAAACATAGCGACTGATCCAATGAGATCTGTAGACAAATGGGTAGGCGGATAGAGGGCCGACGAAGCGACCGCAGAGAACTGAATATCCAGCGAACTAGACGGACTAATCGCCGGACTCATTACGCAAATTAACAGATGTCATTGCAGGTAAGATGCCCCTTTCAGTTCTAAAAACATCAGTCATTATTGATATATCGCGCAAATTGACTAAATTTCGGAATAAAAGAATTTTTTCAGATGCGATTTCCCCAAATGTAATTTCTTTAGAGGCAATTTCCTCAGATGCAAAGAGTTCACCAGAAAAGCTATGAAGCCTGCTTATCTATCTCTATATTTATACAGACTCTATATTTGTACAGATAAAACTTTGTGCAGATAAAAGCCTTTACACTGCCATTGATTTAATATTTCTGGCCGTTTACTTTTTACTGCGCATGTCTTCTTCTTCTCATGAGTCTGCTTTTTTGATATCGCCGGATTTTACACTGAGCCAACCGCCCTCGGGCCAACCTGCAAAACTCGGAATTTTGGCCTCTGGCAGCGGCAGTAATTTTGAAGCGATCGCCCAAGCCATCGAAAGCGGCAAACTCAACGCTCAAATAGAGGTGGTGGTATATAACAATCCGGGGGCAAAAGTGACCTTGCGAGCCGAGCGCCTGGGCATCCCAACCCAGCTACTCGATCATCGCACGTTTGATAGCCGAGAAGCGTTAGATGAGGCGATCGCCCGCGTTTTTAATGAGTACGGCGTTAACTGGGTGGTGATGGCAGGCTGGATGCGACGAGTAACTCAGCAACTGCTGTCGGCGTTTCCTCAGCGCATTTTGAATATTCATCCGAGCTTGCTGCCCAGTTTTCCGGGCATTAGAGCCGTCGATCAGGCGCTGGCGGCGGGTGTGAAAATTGCGGGCTGCAGCGTTCACTATGTGGAGCTAGTCGTAGACAGCGGGCCGATGATTGCTCAGGCGGCGGTGCCCGTGCTGGCCAATGATACGGTGGCGACGCTGCAAGCTCGAATCCAGGTGCAAGAACACCAACTTTTTCCGTTAGCCATTGCGATCGCCCTAGAGCAAGCATCCTTGAACCCTTCTGAGGATAGCTAGCTGCGATCGCCATAATCGTAACCAGGGCCGTTTCATTTTTTCACGCAATGAGATAGCCCTAGATAACTAACAGTGAGCTGGCACCGGAGGTTGTGGGGTAAAATAAGCGGCGCTTTGTACGCAGTCTGTTCTACTTTTGCGACCCGCTTTTTGCGACCTTTTTTACAAACCTTTTTGCCCTACATCTGGCGCTGCGGTTGCCAGATCGCGCTAACAGGCCGATGTACGGGCAACTAGCGATGTAAGCTCTTTTGAGAGATGTTTCTAGGTCGGATAGCTTTTATATAATAAAGAGCGGTCAGCTAGAGAGCGGTTGGCAAGGAGTCAGAGAGGGATCAGCGATATGCGATCGCCATTT
>JBBSOB010000053.1:0-20206 GCA_038260205.1 Phormidesmidales cyanobacterium | reverse complement strand
CGATCAAGCACCCATTCCCTATCCAGATCCAACCGCTCCCTCGGGGCCTAGTCCTAATCCAGAAATTCCCCCAGTGATGTCGTAGTAATATGACAAAAATGTGACGGCCTGCGACCCAAAAGTTAGCGCAAACTCACACAGCAACTTTCTACCGTCGGCTCCGTACAATCGGCTTACGTTCGGTGAGCACAAAAATGCTAATGCTACCGATGTCTGCTCGCTCGTACTCATAATCGACCCGCTTAGGATGAGTCGCTGTCATCTCAATGGGCCGCTCAGTTTCTTTGTGCGGTTGCATAGGTTATTCATCCGTACAAATGACTAGACAACTATTCATCATGCCGTTTTTGCAGCCTCTGGTGCCGGGTTTTGTGACTAACCGACTCGACAATACTCCGTTCAACGACTTTGCTCGCCATCAAGCCACCTGGGCGCTGGCAAACTTGCTTGTCTAGCTAGCGCCGTTGAATGTCTCCTCAAAGCCTCTGATTGCTTCAGGTGGTGGTTTGAGCCGTGGATATGACTGACGCAGCGGTTGAATATAGTGCGTGATCCTCTTCTACTTGCCTTCATAGCCCTGCTTCTAGACTGCCTTTAAACCTCTGCTTTTAGACCGCTGCTTCTAAACCTCTACTTCTAAACCTCTTTGAACGGTGTCGCATCATAGAGATATGTATTGAGGATTTCTATGATGCAACGCCCGATTTCCCAATGTCTTCAAGTGGAGACTACAACAGATCAGTGATTTCCCTTGATCCCATAGGTTATTCAAATCACATCATCTGAAATCCTTGTACGCAGACGACTTTCGGATTAAATCGACACTCACATCTATAGTTTGACAAGACCACCGATTGTAATTATTATGTGTCCAGATTCCTAAACACCTCTCGTTTATCGAAAGTTCTACAGCAGCACCGTGCATGAATTTAGCTGCAAGTTCTTTGGGAAAACTTGAGCCTGTTTCGACCGTTTTTTCTTTAATTTTTACCTTTAATATAATCGGAATTAGATTTTTTCTCATGCCAAAAGGCTAATTCTCTATCTGCATTTTCCCCGCAGGTAAAGGATTTAGGCAAAAAGAGATGCCTCGAAGAGCTATCTTTCAAGTGTATTTGCAAGTGCATTTGTAGGTATTGAAGGGTTCGCCCTTATTCAATTCTATTGACCTCTTACTTCTGAGTTTTCAGGAAACACATGAAAGAAGTTCTCAACCGCATTCAGCAGAAAAAGCAAGTGTACGAACAGCTGCCATTCTTTGACTTTGTTCGAGACAGCAGCATAGACCCTATGCGAAGATTAGCTTGGGCTCCCTATGCCGCACCCTTTATTATGAGCTTTGTTGACTTGAATAAGTATGTTTTTCGAGTAGAACCTACCGAAGATCCGCTTCAAAAGATCATCAACCGCCATACTTACGAAGACGATCGGCACTGGATCTGGTTTTTAGAAGACCTTAAAAAGCTAGGATTCAATCAGTCGTTGAAATTCAACGATGCGCTAGCGTTTTTCTGGGGAGAACAAACCAGATATTCGCGTGAGTTAACCTATCAGATTTGTCGGTATGGCTTGGGTACGTTGCCCCTTCGAAAGATAATCGCTATCGAAGCGGTAGAAGCTGCTGGAAACGTACAGTTTATGGCCGTAGCCGAGCTGGCCAGAGACTTGCAAGCTATGACGGGTCAGCAGTACAAGTATTTCGGCGATGTTCATTTGTCGGTGGAGACGGGGCGTACCTTTGGCCCTACAACTGCTGAAGAGTATGTTGAAAATATTCAACTGACGCCAGAAGAGAGACAAGCTGCTTTTGAAGCTGTTGACACTATTTTTTCGGTGCTAACTAGCTGGAAAAATGACTTGCTAGTTTGTGCGCAGTCTCATCCGCTCAATCAGTCAAGCCTCTCTCCTGTCAGCGCGCGCTAAACTACCATATTCCTGACGCATCTTAACCTATGACGCATCAAAACATAGAGTCTCCTCGTACTAAGAGAGAGACAACAGGTTCGTTTTCTCCCAAATCAGAGAGATTACCTCTTAGTCTAACTGCGCAACAGCTTTTAGAACACTACGACCCTTTTTGCGTGAATCTTGCTGCGAAGCAGGCCCTTCAATCTCCTGTTTGGTGGCGTGCGGCCAGTGCAAGGTTGATTGACAAGTCCGTTTTACTCTGCGCTTTATTACCCATTCCGCTGGTACTGCTGTCAGCTTGGAGTCTCTTAACCCCCGGCGCATCCGTCTGGCTGAAGCTAACTGGTGGGATATTTTTATTCTGGACGGGGCTGTTTCTAGCAGATCAGATCCGCTCGCTGTTTAGCCGGTCAGATCGCTCAATGCATCCGACGGCGGTGCGCTCAGGGCGACGGGGTTCCGTTATTGTTATTGGCGCTGGCCCAGTGGGGTTAGCCATGCTAAAAGAATGTTTGGCCGAGGGCTTAGATGTTCAATGCTTCGAGCGACAGGACGGTGTTGGCGGCGTATTTCGCTGCAATCGGGACTTTCCAGGAGGCTGCTGGCCAACCGTTAGACTCACTTCTTCTCCCTGGGTGACTGCATACGCGGACTTTCCACCTACTAGCTCATCTTCCAAGCACTACACGAATCAGGAGTATGTAGCGTATTTGGAGCGCTACGTAGATCAATTTGAGCTAAGCGATCGCCTACATTTTGGACAAACCGTTACCTCAGTTAAACAAACGGATAATGGGGCCTGGTCTGTTATTACGGTTGATCGGCAAACTGGTGAGCAGCGCGATCATACCTGCGATCGCGTTGCAATTTCAGTCGGTCTTCACCTCAATCCCAAACCCGTCGATCTCCCTGGACAGGAGACTTTTACCGGCGAAGTTCGTCATTCATCCACCTACATCGGCCCTGAAGGACTTGCCGGAAAACGCATTGTTATAGTCGGTGCCGGAGAGTCGGGCGTGGACATTGCTACAGAACTATCTTATGTCGCTAGTGAAACCTGCTTGAGCTTACGCAGTGGAAAATTTGTGATCCCTCGCATTAATCCACTCAACGGCGTGGCCAACGATTATGATACCAACCGAATTCGCAACGCGCCGCCGGTGCCCCTGCGCAACTGGTTTATGACGTTCAAGCGTCAAACGTGCTTTCACACTGGCGATCATACTCCCGAAGCCGCCTTCAGAGCTCAGCTGCTAGCGGCATCTAGTATCGGGCCAGCCTCTCAGACTGTCACGAAATCTGATGATTTTGTTCACCGTGTGATGGCCGGTAAGCTGGGCCTTCGCAAGAATGTTGTTGGTTTTGATCAAGAAAACGTGGTTTTTGCGGACGGTGTTCGGCACCCGGCTGATGTGGTGATTTTTTCCCATGGCTATATCCCGGTCTTCCCATTTTTGGAGCACCCTGAGAATGTATCCGTTCGTCATCCCGGCGAAATGTTCTTAAATATGTTTCATCCCGAGATTGGAGATTCAGTTGGCTTTTGTGGCTTTGTGCGCCCAGCGATTGGAGCTATTCCACCCACTGGCGAGCTGCAAGCTAGATTGTTTGCGCAGGTCGCTGCGGGAAAGCGTGTTCTGCCAACGCAGCCCCATATGCTAAACGCGATCGCGCTTGCTCAACAAGAGAATGCGGCTACCTTCCCAAATCAGTCACAGCCCAACGCCGTCATTAACTGGATTCCTTACATGGATAAGATTGCTGGGATAGTCGGGTGTAGGCCGCAGCCTCTAAAGCTATTGAGGCAACCTCACATGCTCTGGAGTCTGTGCGCTGGCCCCGTCACAGCCGCCTATTATCGACTGCATGGCCCCGGCCAGTCGGCAGCGGCTCAACAAACCATTAAGTCGCTGCCGAGAACGCATGAGATCAGTGAGATTGTCATATATCTAGGGCTGCTTTTTTGGACTTGGCCGCTCCAAGTACTCCATCCACACCCTCGCTGGCGTTCTTCTATCACGCTTTTTTAATCGTCGTTTTTTGATCGTTTTTTTCTTTCATTGCAGCGCCAACTATGACAACAACAACCAATCTGACAGGAGATCAAGATCAAGATACCCTGGCTCATCAGTCTGCTTTAATTCAAATGGCCAGCGCTACGTGGGTTTCAAAGTCAGTTTACGTTGCTGCCAAGCTAGGCATCGCTGATCTTCTCAAAGACGGTGCCAAGAGCTACGCAGAACTCGCAGCCGCCACTCAGACCCATGCGCCAGCACTCTTTCGTCTTTTGCGGGCACTGGCGAGTTTAGGCATCTTTACAGAAACAGTCCCTGACCACTTTGCCTTGACGCCGATGGGGCATTTTCTGCGCAGCGATATTCCAGACTCTCTGCGTGGAATGGTTCTTTTACATGGCGAAGACGACTACAAAGCCTGGGACTGTTTGCTACACAGTGTTAAAACGGGAGAAAGTGCCTTTGAAAAGCTCTACGACATGTCTGTCTTTGAATACTTAAAACAAAATACGGAATCGGCTAAGACCTTTGACGCCGCGATGACAAGTTACTCTAGCCGGGCGATTCCGGCTATCATCTCAGGCTATGACTTTTCAGAGACTCATGTTCTTATGGATGTTGCGGGCGGTGTCGGAAGTTTACTGACCGCTATTTTAAAGGCGAATTCTCATCTCAAGGGCATTCTCTACGAACTTCCTTCCGTAATAGCGCGCGCTGAGTCCTTTATCGCTAGCTCTGAAGTCGCTAATCGCTGTCAGTTAAGGGCTGGAGACTTCTTTGAATCTGTCCCAACTGGCGCAGATACCTGTTTACTCAAGCACATCGTTCACAATTGGGATGATGATGATGCGATCGCCCTTCTCACAAAATGTCGTCAGGCGCTCTCATCGAATGGAAAACTTCTGCTAGTCGAGCACATCATCTTACCGGGCGATGCGCCCTGCTTTGGTAAGCTGTTTGATGTCAGTATGCTGCTGTGGTGCAAAGGTGGCAAAGAACGAACGCAGGTAGAGTATCGCGACTTGTTGCATCTTGCTGGCTTTGAAATGACAGCCGTTATTCCCACGCAGACGCCGCTAAGCTTGATTGAGGCTATACCTCTATCGACCGCCGACCAAGCGATGACTGCCGACTAAGCGATGATCGACTAAAGAGATACTCGCTAAGACAGTCCTTGGGTTGTCAGCACTGACTACACCTGATCTTATCGAGAGGCTTAAGCAGAATCTGATCTGTTGCCGCCAGCGAGAATAATAGACTTGCCTATCTAATGCGTTAATTTGCTACGTTAATTGGCTGGTGAGAAGCCTTTTCTAACCACTGGCTGCTGCCGTGTCCTGCTTAAGCTGCTTTATTCATATCCTGCTTGAATGTTTCACTGAGTCGCCCCTAGACTGAGAGATAGTTTGATCAGCGCGATTACCGGCGTAACCTCTATGAGCAGGGCTATTCAGCTTCATAACCATCCCTTTCGCTTCTTGCTGTATCTAGAATGGGGATTGCTAATGGTCGCCTTTATTAGCGTGCTAGATGGCCCGCCTTATCCAGGGAGCAGACACCATAGCCCACCCCCTGGCTGGGAGCACAGCCCACTGATGGCGGTCATTCCACTGATTCTTTTCGCTCTGATGGGGCTTTATCTGCCGCTGGATAAGTTGCCGCGTCTAGGTCATACATTGGGGCAGATAGGGTTTATCTTGCTGACGCTGGTAACATCGGCCACAGTCTTTAATGAGGGTCGAATTGTGCCCGTGATTTACTTAATACTGGTCATTCGCGGCTGTTTAATGTTTGGCTTAGCAGGGCGCATCGTGCTAACGGGCCTTGCCTTCGTTTTGTTTTTAGTCGGCTTGCAGCTTCGGCTACAGTCACTATCGGGGATTAGTAGCCGCCTTCCTCCGCCTGCACAGCGCCGTTTGCAGGGGCTGATTATGAGCTTTCAGCTTAACTTTATGGTGCTCTTTGGCCTATCGCTGCTGCTCGTTGTACTGCTGATTAATGCCCTGCTGACCGAGCGGCAAAGTCAGGAGCGGTTGCAGCAGGCCAATCAAAGTTTGCGCCAGTCTGCTCAGGAAATAGAGAAGCTGGCGATGGATCAAGAACGTAGCCGGATCGCTCGCGATATTCACGATTCTTTAGGCCATTCTTTGACCGCCTTAAATATTCAGCTAGAGAGTGCTGTTAAGCTATGGGACAAAGACCCTGACCGATCGCGAAAGTTTTTGGGAGAATCTAAGCGGCTCGGCAGTCAGTCTTTACGAGAGGTGCGCCAGTCGGTGGCTGCGCTTCAGCAAGACCCGCTAGCTGGCGAAACATTAGAAGCGGCGATCGCCCGTCTTCTTACAGATCTTAAAAACAGTTCAGCTTATCCTGCTAATATCAGCATTATTCAAGATATTCAGATTAGTCGCCCGCTGAGCGCTAGTCTCAATGTTATTCTCTATCGCATTGTGCAAGAGGGGCTGACCAACATTATCAAACATGCTGATGCGAGTCGTATTTATGTGCAACTGGTTTGTTCTGAAGCGATCGCTACTCTTACGTTAGAAGACAACGGTGTTGGTTTCGATCCTAATCAGGCCCGGACAGGATTTGGATTGCAAAGTATGCGCGATCGCGCCCAGTCTACAGGGGGCACCTTCACTGTTATTAGCTCAACTGCACCATTCGCAGGCACCTCAATAGGTACTTCAGCAGGTACTTCAGCAGGCACCAGAATTCAAGTTAGCCTCCCGCTCCCCCAATTCCAATCGTTTCCTGATAGCTAACCGACTAGCTGCTAGTTCCTCCTATCATGCTCAACATTCTGATCGTTGAAGATCAACAACTTATTCGCGAAGGTCTTACGGCCCTGCTTTCTTTAGAAGAAGATATTGCGATCTCAGGCGAAGCCGAGAACGGACAAGTCGCATTAGCATGGCTCGATCAGCTAACTCAAGACGAACTTCCTGACGTAGCATTACTTGATATGCGAATGCCGGTGATGGATGGCATCGCGACTGCCGCCGCGCTTGCTCAGCGATATCCCAGCATTAAGATTCTAGTGCTCACGACTTTCGATGATGATGAGCTGATTGCTCAGGCCATGGCGGTAGGTGCGCAGGGATATCTGTTAAAAGATACTCCTTCCGAAGAACTAGCGATGGCTATTCGTTCGGTGGCCAAAGGCTATGGTCATTTTGGCCCAGGCATTGTACAAAAAATGATGAGTACATTGCCTCAAACAACCACCCAGGTATTTGCTTCCGTTTCAATGGGCGGCGAGGTGGCGAAACCGCCGGAAATCCCGGCTAAAGTCGCTGCGCTCACGCCTCGGGAGAAAGAGGTTTTTGCCCTCATTGGGCAGGGCGCTAATAACCGCGAGATTGCCAAACAGATGTATCTTTCGGAGGGCACGATTAAAAACTATGTAACCAGTGTTTTAAGTCAGTTGGGGTTACGCGATCGCACTCAGGTCGCTCTTTTCGCACAGTCTATTTATCACGCTCATAAGTAATCGGTTTCTTTTCTTTTCCTGGATGCGCTGGGACGAACGGCTTGTCGATTTGACGGCTCATATCGATCAACAGATTATCTTCAATAATGAGAGTTGGGTGGAGTTGCGCTGTCAGTCCGGGTATGCTTCAAGACTTGCTGAAATGCTAAATAGGGCCATCAACAAGGTCATAGTCATCGAATTTAATAGGCCGCTAATAAATCTTAAATCTCTTTTAGGGTGCTTAGCTGTTGGCGATCCACAATTGTAATGATGCCCCCGCGTCGGTAAGCAACAGCAGGGCGCAGTTGTTTGAACAATCTCACACATTCTTCATAGGTAATGCCGATACTGCGGGCGATTTGGTAATGAGTGAGATGCGATTTAATCTGTTCGCCGCCTGATACAGGTTCGCAACCTATATTACTCATCATGTATTCTAAATAATTTATCAGACGGACAATCGCCCGCTCTGAAACCAGTCCATGCATTCGATTATGGAGCTGCTGCAGCCGCTGATTAAATACGCTTAGCAGATGGAGTGCTAGCTCGGGGGTTTGAGAGAATACATTCAACAAACCTTGGCGCTGCAAAGTAAGGACGGTGGCCGGTTCAATGGCTGTTACCGTGGCGGGCGCTTTGCCATTGCCAAAAAGAGCGGGCGCTGCAAATATCTCTCCCGCCGGTAGAATTCGTAAAATGGTTTCCTTCCCAGAGGCGGTCGTTTTGGCAATGTGAAACCGCCCTGAGATCAATATGTGCAAACAGGCAGGCAAATCGTCTCCCTCGTAAAACACTACGGCTTCAGTTGAATATTGCTGGAGTCGACAGTGGGGAACTAGCTGCGCTAGCATCTGAGTGGGCAGCTCAGCAAATAGCGATATGTTCTGAAGCTGAGCAACATCAATTTGTTGGGCCATGGCTCAAACCCATTTAGTATAGCGCTGGTCACTGAACCTGCGCCGTGAGCAACCGCTAAGCCTCAGGCGTTTTATGAGAAATGGTCTATGAGAAATGTTTTATAAGAAATGTTTTATAAGAAATGTTCTATGAGCTACCTCATAGAACGAATAGAGATGCGCTGACATACTGGGGTTACTGTTCTCAGGGAATTCTCAGGTAATAATGATGACTCAGATGATGACTCAGGTGATGACTCCCATTGATTTTAAAACGGCTTCTGGCCATCAGGTGCTAGCTGCTGCTGGAAAGCAAGCTTTGCGCCCAGGCGGCCATGCCGCTACTGAACAACTTTTTGCCTGGGCCGATTTTAAGCCTGGTGAGACGGTTTTGGAGTTAGCCGCTAGTTTTGGCCACAGTGCGATCGCCCTGGCCCAGCGTTACGATGTGCGGGTTGTGGGGCTAGAGAAAAACCCCGATAGCGTAGCGATCGCCCAAGCTAATGTCGTTGCCGCAGGATTGAGCGATCGCGTCGAAATCATTGAAGGCGACATTTTCCACCTAGAGAGCATCTCGCAGCAGTTTGACTATGTGCTAGCAGAAGCGATTTTAACCATGCAATCTGCAGTAAGTAAGGCCAAAATATTAGCGGGAATTGGCGATCGCCTAAAGCCCAACGGTCACTTTCTCAGCCACGAACTGCGAGCGAGCGGCCCCCATATCGACCGCATTCAGAAAGATCTCTCCTCCACTATTCGCGTCAACGCAACGCCGCTTCCCACCGAGGATTGGATAGCCGCTTGCCAAACCGCCGGACTTACTGTCGAGCATCATAAAACTGGCCCGATGCTGCTGCTTAATCCGCGCAAAATTGCTCAAGAAGAAGGGGTGTCTACGCTCGTTAGTGTAGGCTGGAACATGTTGACTCGGCCAATCCTGCGTCAGCGCATTCTCGCTATGCGGGACACCTTTAACCGCCACAGCGATGACCTAGGATATGTTGTACTTTGCGCCCGCAAGGAGGGTTAGACATGACAAAATCTCTCATTTCCCCTGAAAATTCATTCATTCAGCTCACAGAGCAGCTTGGCTATCCCAAATCGGGCCTATCAAATCAGACTATTTGGCAAGGCAAACAGTGTCAGTACAATCTGTTTTGTCTAGCAGCACAAGCCAAAATTCCAGAACATACCTCACCCCAAAATGCGACCGTGCAGGTCATTGATGGTACAGGCGCGCTCACTCTCAACGACAACACAATTTCACTGAAGCCGGGGATGTTTATCTTCATGCCCGCTAACGCGCCGCACGCTATAGCTGCGACTTCAAATCTGGCTTTCGTGCTGACCCGCTCGGCGGTGGGTTAGGACAATGACACCGAGTTCCACGCAGTCGCCAGAGTCAAAAACTAGTCCGCCCAAAAAGCAAGAAAGCACTAGAGCAAAAACTACCCCCTGGTATTTTCCTACCTTCTCTCCAGAGCATGGAGCCTATGTAATGCTGGCCGTCTCCTTTTTAACGGGAGCCGCCGCCGCGCAGCATTGGACTTGGGCAACAACGCTGGCACTCATTTGCGGGTTTTGTGGCTTTCAAGCAGAGCATCCGCTGGTGCTGCAAATTAAACAGCGGCGCAGTTGGAAGCCCAAATTTTTACTGTGGGCAGGCATTTATGGCGGGATTGCAGGGGCGATCGCTCTCTGGTTATTTTGGCAAAATCAGGCAAACTGGCCGCTGCTGCTGATTTATGGCGCGGCCCTAGCCGCCACTTTGATAGATGGCGTTTTGGTATGGCAGCGCCAGCGGAAATCAGTTTTGAACGAACTGGTGATGTTTGCGGCGGTCTGTTTATCTGCCCCGCTGGCCTACGTGGTGACTACTGGGAGCTGGTCTTGGCCGGTAGTCGGGCTATGGATACTCAACACCTTGTTTTTCTCCAGCGCTATTTTTAGCGTTAAGCTGCGAAAAGTGAAAACGGCATCTATTGTGCCAGGGCTAATTTTCCACGCGCTGGCTACCGGTATGGTTGTTCTCCTGTGGCAAGTGCATTGGCTATTACCGATTACGGCCGCAGCCTTTGGCGTTGCCCTACTCAAGTTTGGATTAATCTTGTGGAAAAAAGATGAGTATTGCCAAGCCAAAATTCAGTATGTGGCGATGTTAGAAACAACTGCAAGCTCACTGTTTTTAGCGATTGTAGCGCTTTCACTGCTGCCGCCCCACCGATAGCCTCTGCCACTTGGTTATCAAGACCAGCCTTGCTGGCCATACGCTAGCGCCTTGAGAAAGAACCTTTCACTTATT
Organism: Phormidesmidales cyanobacterium; assembly: GCA_038260205.1. Classification (GTDB taxonomy): domain Bacteria; phylum Cyanobacteriota; class Cyanobacteriia; order Phormidesmidales; family Phormidesmidaceae; genus Phormidesmis. Next base: position 9,607 of record JBBSOB010000053.1, on the reverse strand, counting down.
CACCTATCTTCAGTCTTTTGCGGTCATGGTGCCGCGAAACATATTCATGCCGCAGTGAAATGTATAGTCACCGGCTTTTTCAGGAACGATCTCTATGGTCGCTGTTTGATTAAGCGGTAAGTCTACTGCTTTATTGAAGTCAGGCAGAATAATTTGTTCTAAACAATTGCTAGGATCTTTTCGGAAAAAATTGAGCCGTACGGGCTGGCCCGCTTGTACCACAATCTGGTCGGGAGAATAGCCGCCGTCTACGGTTACATCTACTGACTGAATGCCGTCAGCGGTTTGGGCAGTCTGCGCCTTGGTTTTGCTAAAAAGAAACCACCATAGTTCCAATCCTATGAGTCCAATGCCTGCTGCCGTCACGCCCGCTTTGAGTCCTATGGGTTGTTCGATACGGCGAAACTCTCGGCTGTCGGCCATCGACATTTGAGCGTGCGTGGTGTGCGCAGTGCCAAACAATATGCCGATGCTTAACAGACCGCTCATCAGCCATTGATTAGCTAACCTTTTGCTGTGAGAATTTTGTAACTTCATGCTTGTGTTCCTTATCTTACGGGTTCATCTTATGAGTTCTTTTAGCGGATACCTTTGGGCTGAAAGTTTCTCAGACGAAGGGCATTGGTGACTACAGATACTGAGCTGAATGCCATCGCCGCTCCGGCAATGACTGGATTTAACAACCAGCCAAAGATGGGATAGAGAATACCGGCGGCAATGGGGATACCAGCGACGTTGTAGATGAAGGCAAAAAACAGGTTTTGTCGAATATTAGCAATGGTGGCTTTGCTGAGCTGAATAGCGGTGACGATGCCTTGTAGATCGCCAGAGATGAGTGTGATGTCGCTAGCTGCGATCGCCACATCTGTTCCCGTTCCAATCGAGATTCCCACATCGGCCTGAGCCAACGCAGGCGCATCGTTAATGCCATCACCGACCATGGCAACCTGCTTACCTTCGGCTTGCAATTGCTTAATCTGCGCGGCTTTTTGGTCGGGGCGTACCTCGGCAAATACTCTGCTGATGCCGACTTCTTGAGCGATCGCCTCAGCCGTCTGCCGGTTATCGCCGGTCAACATCACCACTTCCAAACCCATCTTTTGCAACGCGCTCACCGCCCGCGCCGACGTTTTCTTCAGCGCATCAGAAATCCCCACAAGTCCTTCTATTTTTCCGCCCACTGCAATCCAGGCCGTGGTTTTGGCCGCTGCTTCCCAAGCCTGCCGCTGAGACTGAAGCGCCGCAGTATCAACGTTCAGACTCTGCATCCAGCGCTCGGTGCCAATCTGTATCAGGCGGCCGTTAAGGGTGCCCTGTACGCCTCTGCCCGTCACCGCATCAAAATCTTGTACACCGGTTAGCTTTTTCTTATCGACGCCCTGAGATTCGGCGTAGTTAACGACGGCCTCAGCCAGCGGATGTTCTGAATTGCGCTCCACCGCCGCCGCCATTTGCAACAGCTTGATCTCGTTGCTATTTGCAGTTCCTCGTACGGTCAAATAATCTGTGACGGTGGGCTTTCCCTCCGTCAGTGTTCCAGTTTTATCGACTACAACCGCCTGTAGCTTATGAGCGCGTTCTAGGCTTTCCGCGTCTTTGATCAAAATGCCATTTTCAGCCCCTTTCCCGGTGCCCACCATGATGGACGTAGGCGTTGCCAAACCCAATGCGCAAGGACAGGCAATGATCAGTACGCCGACCGTCGTAAGTAATGCCAGCGTGAGGTTGCCCATGATCAAAAACCAGAGAACGAAGGTGGTAATCGCGATCGCCATCACCACCGGCACAAACCATCCCGTCACCTGATCGGCTAGCTTTTGGATCGGAGCCTTTGAACCCTGCGCGTCTTGCACCAGATGAACAATCTGTGCCAGTACCGTATCCTTACCAACCCGCGACGCTCTAAACCTAAAGCTGCCTGTTTTATTAATGGTCGCGCCAATTACGTCCTCGCCCCGCGCTTTTTTAACTGGCACCGGCTCGCCCGTCACCATCGACTCATCAACCGTAGAAGTGCCCTCAGTTACTTCGCCATCAACTGGAATTTTCTCACCAGGGCGCACAATGATAATGTCGCCCACCACCACTTCCTCAAGCGGCAGATCAACTTCTTCATCTTGCCTAACCACTCTCGCCGTATTCGCCTGCAATCCAATCAGCTGTCGAATCGCATCCGACGTTTGCCCGCGCGCACGATTCTCAAAATATCGGCCTAGCAACAACAGCGCGATAATCATGACCGATGCTTCGTAGTAAACCTCGGGAGCTAGCCCTTGTGAAAGTAAAAAACCAGGGAACAGCGTAACAAAAAGAGAATAGAGGTAGGCTGCGCCTGTCCCCAGTGCTACCAGCGTATTCATGTTGGCGGCGCGGTGAGTAAAGGCTTTCCAAGCACCCACATAAAATGATTTGCCGCACCAAAATAAAACGGGCGTCGCTAAAATAAGCTGTAGCCACGGATTATGTAAAAATACCGGCCAGCCGGGAATATCTGCGCCCAGCATCATGGGCAGCGTTCCTAACATTAGCACTGCGCCAACAACGCCGCTAATAACCGTTTTAGTCAGCAGTTCTTTTTGCTGGGCCTTTTGCTCTTCTTGTTCTTTAGCGTCCTCTTTGCCTCCATCGCCACCGATCCCTAGCGCTTCTCTTTCGCTAGCCTCGTATCCAGCATCTGCAACCGCCGCCTGAATCTTTTCGAGCGTTGTGTTGCGCTCGTCGTACTCAACGCTGGCCTGTTCAGTCGCGAAATTGACCTGCACGTCGCTGACTCCCGGCACCTGTTGGATGGCTGTTTGAATGCTGTTTGCACAGGACGCACAGCTCATGCCTTTTAGCTTTAAGGTTGTTGCCGTCATAGAGGGGGACTCCTATCTCGTAGATGCTTTCAGGTGATTTACCCTATCAGTGCTACTAGCATAAACCCTCTAGTCAGGAAGAGAGTCAAGGGGTAAAACGAATATGCAATAGCTGATGATTTGGTAACGCCGTTAGCCGGAACTAGATCGCGCCGCTGTAGATTTCCAATCGTCTTTGGCATCGTCTCACTTAAAAATGGCCAGACCAGCTCCATAAGGCACCATGCCGCAAACGCCCACCGCAAAGCCAAACAGCAGTATTTTTGCCCAGTGAGATTCAGCGGCCAAAATGTATTCGCCGACGATTTCTGAAACGGCAGTCTCTAAAATCTGACGGGCCAAGCGATGGTCACCGCCGTACTTGATAGGCAGAGTAAATTCATCCCACAAAAACGGAAAATCACCAGAATAGTTGTACCCCGGATCGGTAAACACAAAGCTATTGGCCACGCGAACAATTCGACCGTTGTACAAATCGCCTTTTCCCCAGTCAAGACCAGCTGCTTTACAAATGACTGGTTTCCGCTTCTCTTACTCTGATTTGATCTTTGCGAGTGATGGTTAAATAACCAATTAAGAGCGCGATAACGGTGAGAAAAATGATGGTTGTACCCGTTGTTCCAAAGCCCAAACCGCCGTTTTTAGTGGGCTGTGAGAGCAAGTCACCAAAAGAGGCTCCCAGGGGCCGCGTTAAAATATAAGCCAGCCAGAAGGCCAGGATTTCGTTCATGCCAGCGTAGAAGTGAGCGGCGGCGATGAGCGCAATGCCACCGCCAAATATCAGCGCCGACTGGAAGTAACCCAGTCCTGATGCTTCTGCTATCAGGTCGCCGGCAGCCGTACCCAACGCAAAAGTCACAAAAATAGTCGCCCAATAAAAGCGCTCTCTTTTTGCGGTTTGAATCGAGTGCATAGCCAACGTTTGTTCACTCGCATACCAAAGCGCAAAAACAATGGCTAGTAATACGCTAAATCCAGCGGTTGCTGTTCCTAATTTAACTCCCCAGTCATCTACCATCATGTCAGAGACTAGCGTGCCAACAATGCTCAATAGCACAACAACAACCCAGTAGCTCACGGGAATATATCGTTTTAGTCTGAATTGATTAATCAGCGCCAATGCCAGAAAGCCGCTCATAATAAGCGAGGTCGTCAACAACCCTAGCTTCATATTTACCGCTAAAAAGTCTGCGCCTGTTTCACCTACAGTGGTCGCCATCATTTTGATGATCCAGAAGTAAAGCGTCACGGCAGGCACCCTGACCAAGATTTGCTTAGCCAGATTGTGAGGAATAGGAATCGAGATGTCTTGCATGAGTTCGTTTTTAGGTAAGTGATTTTAGGATTACAATTCAGATCAAGGCTCACAGATTAAACAATGTTGCTGCTAGCATGTGTTTGATGGCGCTCTGCGACTCGCTTTTTCTCCTCTTGTCGCATCGAGAAAAACAAAATGACTACTAATAACGCCAGCGTAATCATAGATGCGATCCCTCTCGATATTTCTAACCCGCCCTTTTCAACAGGTTTGGTCAAAAAGTCTCCAAACGTGGCTCCAAAAGGCCGGGTAAAGATGAAAGCAATCCAGAACAGCAAAATCTCGTTGATCTTCGTGGCGTAGTGAAGCGCAATCACCGCAGCGATAATGCTCGAAGTGACGATGGCTCCCTGTATGTAGCTCAAGCCAACGTTATCGACTAAGAAGTCACCAAAGGCGGTGCCTAAGCTATTAGAGAAGACAACGGCGATCCAGTAGGTGGTTTCGGCGTCTCGCTTGACAATGGGATAAATGCTGAGGTCGCGATCGCGGTAATACCAAATGGTCAGCGTTGCCAGCAGACAGGTGACTAAAATAAGAGATCCGATTGCATAACCGAGTCCAAGCGAGCGATCCATCAAGTCCGAGACTTCGGTTCCGGCAGTGGTCGTGGCTACAATAGCTGTCCAATAAAGCACTGCGCGGTATTGATCGGCGTTAATTTGACTATATAAAATGATTGCTAATAGTACAATCGTAATGCCAAACCCAACATAGTAGCCAAGGTTGAGTCCTTGCGAAATAAAATCGCCTGCGGTCTCGCCGAGGGTGGTGGCAAGAATTTTCATAATCCAGAAAAATATTGTAACTTCTGCAACTTTGTTCATTCCTCTCTCCGAAAGTAATAGAAAAAATAACGGTAAGCGAGCGGGTTGATCTTCGGGATCTGAGTGGGAAGTGGCCTCAGCTCACGAACGGTGATAGGGAAATAATACGGGCTAATTGTCAAGAACTCGATAAGGCCAAAAAAAGCTAAAAAAGGGTTAAACTGCCGGTGCTCAGAAACGCTATAAACAGCATTTTGAACATCGGCTTTGCCTGACTTTAATAAGCTCGGTGGTTGCTATTGAGTTGATTCAGGCGCATTTGTTGAAGAGGTGATACTGACGCGAGGTTATGAGGATCTAAATCGTTAGCAGGTATTGCCTGCTGTTGATCGAGAGATCTAGACGCGTTGGCAGCTTGGTCGAGACGGTTCAGACGGGCTTGCTCTAGGGCCGATCGAGGCTGCGCTTGGGTAGAGGATTCGACATCAGTGGGCGCTGTATGGGCCGGATTGAGAATCGTAGGATGTAAGCCACCTCTATGATTTAGAGAAGGAACTGCCTGGGCTATAGGCATAACGGCGACAGTAAGAAAAGTAATGGAGACGAGGGGAAAAACAATGCGTTTCACAATAATGCGTTTCACGATAGTTACCTAATAAGGATGAAAAATGGTTGAGTTTATCTTTGATTTATAGAGTCCTAATAGATATCATTTTTTTCTGACGCGGTTGTTCTAAATGCCGCGCGTATGGCGAAGTGTGTGATGTTTTCTCTATGGGTCTATATTTTGTATATTAGAAAGAGAGTGTCAGGAACTCGGCAAGATAAAGTAACTTTTCCTGAGTCGCTTGATCTGCTGAACGTGAGGCCATTGAGGCCGTTGTCCGGTTAGGATTAAGGCTGATAGTAGCGTCAGGCGATCGCTGAAACTGATCGTTGAGTGTATCTAGCTTGCCGTTCGTGTGAAATCGGTAGGCGATCGCCACATCATTAGCGAAGGTCGATCCGATAGTCAGTTAACGACACCGACCTGATTGCCAGTATCTGTCCAAAGTTCGTGACTTACAATATTTGCTGTGCCGTCAGCGTTTGATTACAAAAAGCCGATATTCTAAGCGCCAAACGATGACTATAATATTTTTCAGAAACAAAATTTCTCTTTAGTAACCAGGATTTTGTTACTGCTCCCGATATACATTTTGTCGCGTGTAAACGCAAGCTTTCATGAATACTGATCTGCCTACTCTAATTCAATCGATTGGTTATTTGGGCGTTTGGGGCATCGTTTTCGCAGAATCTGGACTGCTAATTGGTTTTCTCTTGCCAGGAGATAGTCTGTTGTTTACTGCGGGCTTTTTAGCCTCTCAGCATTTGCTAAATGTTTGGCTGCTGATTGCCGGTGCGGCGGTATGTGCGATCGCCGGAGATAGCGTCGGTTACTATACCGGGCATCGTTTTGGGCGACGACTCTTTCGCCGTCAAGACTCTCGGTTTTTTCACAAAGATCATTTAGTTACCGCACAAAAATTTTATGATCTTCACGGTGGCAAAGCGGTTGTGCTAGCCCGATTTATGCCCATTATTCGAACATTTGCACCTATTACAGCAGGCATGGGCAAAATGCACTATCCCACCTTTTTTACCTACAACCTCATCGGTGGCCTGCTTTGGACGCTAGGGCTGACGCTGCTCGGATACTTTTTAGGCAACGCAATTCCGAATGTAGATCGCTACCTGCTGCCGATTGTGTTGGCAATTGTGATTATTTCTCTCCTACCATCTGCTTTTCACCTGTGGCAGGAAAAGCGCCGTCGATAAGGCGATGTTTGAGGCATCTTTGCCCTACAGCTTCTAAGAAATCAGTGAGGTCGAAAAGGATTGTCATGACTTTAGTCATGGGTGTGATCGTGACCTTTGCCGCCTCTCAGATCAGGCAGGTATTGCCTAATCTAGAGAGGTTCCAAGCAGCATAGGCCCTTAGACAAGCCAGGCGAGGAACCTGTTCGACAACTCAATTTCACCTGGAAGAACTATGAAAAACCTTAAGACAATTGCTATCGGTACGCTCGCGACCCTCACGCTAGTCGTGGCACCTCTAGCGATGACTCGTCTGACGGCACGGGCAGATGATATGGGCGGCGGTCGTAGAGGCCACGCGTTTGAGCAGCTTAATTTATCGGCCGAGCAAACGTCTCAAATAGCCGCTATTCGCGCTGACGCTAAAAGCCAGATGCAGGCAGTGCTTACGCCTGAGCAGCAAACCGCAGCAGCGGCGAATGGCGATCGCGGCTGGCGTCAGCTCAATCTTAGCGACGCCCAGCGCAGTCAAATGCGGTCTATCCGGGAGGCTTCTAAAGCAAAGACTGACGCCGTACTCACTGCCGATCAGCGTCAGCAGCTTGCTACCGCAGAGGCCACTGAGCACTCGGTCGGTAGAAAGGGGAGAGGAGATAGAGAAGGTAAAGGCGCAAATCGCGGTCTAGATCAGCTTAATCTGACGGCGGATCAGTCGGCTCAAATTGAGGCGATCCGTGCCGATTCGCGCAGCCAGATGCAGACCATTCAAGAGGCTGCCAAGTCCAAAATTGATGCGGTGCTCACCGCCGAGCAACGCCAGCAGCTAGCGCAAATGCATCAGCAGAAAGGCGATCGCAGCTCTGTGGAGCAATAAGCTACGGACAGGGCCAACGATGCTGGGCGTGATTATTGGCATTACCGCTGTAATTGCAGTAACTTCGGTCGATCAGGGCGTGCAGTCTCAGACTGAGGCAAATCTTCAGGGCTTGGGCGCTGATGTTTTACCTTGGATGAGCTAACACAGGCCGCATTGGTGGCGGTGCTTGGCCCCATGCTTAGAGACGAACTGCTGGGCACAGGGGCTGACGCGATGCACTTTTAGCTATGCACTTTTAGTTATGCACTTTTGGAGCCGTGGCTGCGAATGCGCCGAAGCTCAACCCACATAGTGCCCCCTGTAATCGCCATAAACAGAAGGCCCAACGCGTTTAGAAACGGATAGACGATCTCTAAGTGAAGCGGGCCGAAATTGCCTTTATGAATGCTGAGCAGCCAATCCACGCTGTCTCCTTTTCCTAACAGATCGAATACCTGATAGATGGAACCGGTGGTCAGGGTCAAAATAATCGGAATAATCACAATAGGAGCCACAAAAGCGTGAACGTTCTTAAGCTTCTGGATCTGTCGTTTCACGGCCTGTACGTTTGACATGAGTTCTGACAACTTTATGGTTGGTTAATACTCACTATAAAAACAAAAAGTAAAGAAAACGGGGTAGTCGCTCATGTTTTTATTTCAGAGGCAAATAAACTTGAAAACAGCTACCGACCCCGACCTGACTGCTGACCCCGATTTTTCCGCGATGGCGCTCGGCAATTGTTTGAGCAATAGAAAGCCCCATGCCCATGCCGTTGTTTCGGCGATCGCGCGCCTCGTCGGCCCGCCAGAATCGGTTGAATATCAGCGATCGCGCTTCCGGTGCAATTCCAATTCCCGTATCTTTTACTCGAATCAGCACAACTGATCCGCTTAACGCCATCGAAACTGTGACGGTGCCCCCTTCTGGCGTATATTGAATGGCATTTTCCAACAGATTTCTAAACAATCGCTGTAGCTGTCGCTCGTCTCCGATGACCCAGACTGGAGTCGTCAGCTCAGTCTGTAGCCGAATATGCTTTTTTTCTGCTTGAAATGCCATCAGTCCCATTAATTCATCTAATAGCCGATCAACGGCGATCGCTGTATGCAGTGGGCTTTGCGCAAGGCTATTTTCGTCCATGCGAGCGAGTAGCAGCAGATCTTCTACGAGGCGAATCATCTGATCGGTGGTGGCGGCGATCGCAGCTAGCTTCTGTTCATTTTTGGGATGAATGCGCTCTGGATAACATTGCATCACCTGCAAAGACGTTTTTAGCGTAGTTAGCGGACTCCGTAACTCGTGCGCGGCATCTGCCGTAAATTGTTTAAGCTGCTGAACGCTCTTCTCAATCGGCTTTAATGACTGACGAGTGAGCCAGATACCGCCCAGTCCCGTTAGGCTCAGCAGGGTGCCTCCTCCTAGTCCTAGTCCCCAGCGAAACTGCCGTAGTAAGGCGTCCACTTCAGATGTTGGTTCGCTAGTGCGAATGTAGCCTTCTATTTGCGGCGAGTCTGTTTGCAGTGGGTCTGTTTGCAGTGGGTCTGTTTGCAGTGAGTCCTTGGCATAAACCGTCAGCGTAACCGCTCGAATTCCTTTAGAAAATATGCTGTCACCGGGATCAAACACCCCTGATTGAGGCACCGTTCCCGCTTTGCCTACTCGCTTTTTCTCAGCATCAAACCATTCCACCCCTTGTTCATGCGATCGCAGATCTTGCCAGGGAATATCCAAATCGCCGTCGTCATCCAAGCTTTGCGATCGCGGCACCTCTCCATCAACGTCACTCGTGGGTTCAACATCACTGGTGAGTACATCAGCATTTTGTGACTTAAACGCAAGCAAACTGTGAGAGGCCGACTGAGCCAACGTCTCTAACCGCCGATCGAGCTGAGAATAGAAGCTATGGCGCGTAAACGCATAGACCCACACAATAGAGCCGCCAATAATCGTCAGCATGACTGCCAGATAATAAATCAGCAGTCGAGATCGAATACCCCTAAGACGCTTT
>JBBSOB010000052.1:0-20576 GCA_038260205.1 Phormidesmidales cyanobacterium | reverse complement strand
GGCCTCGGGTGAGCAAATGTCCTATCTTTCCGGACGAAACGGGCCGATCTAGATCATCGACGACTCGAATTTCATCGGCTGGGGAAATCGGCTGGCCCTGCGTATGTAGAACGATCTCCTCGCTATCGTCGAGCCGCGTGTAGCACACCAGCCCTTCGGCCATGCCAAATACCTGTTGAAGCCGACAGCCCAGCGCGGGCAAAATGCGGCTAGCCACCGTGGACGAAAGCTTGGCCCCGCCCACCTGCAACAGCTGCAAGCTGGAGAGATCGGCATTTCGTGTCGCCGTTGCGGCTATCCAGATCGGAACTAGCGGCGGCACCAGCGCAGTCAGGGTCACTTGTTCACGGGCAATCAGGGCAAAGGCATCATCGGGGTTAGGATGGCGCGCTAGTACCACTTTTCCTCCCGCATAAAGCGTCCCCAAACTGCCCGGAGAACTGAGCGGAAAATTGTGAGATACCGGCAGCGCCACCAAGTAGACGCTCTCAGCCGTGAGGCCGCAAATTTGAGCACTGGCCCGCACACTGTACAAATAATCGGCGTGAGTTCTGGGAATCAGTTTGGGAAGGCCAGTGCTGCCGCCCGAAAGCTGAAAGAAGGCAACCGCTTCTGGCTCCGGCTCTGGCTCTGACTCTGGCTCTGGCTCTGGCTTAGATAGAGCCATCGGCGGCTGGTAAAGCTGATCGAGCGCGATAAACTCCTGTGCCTCACCCACAACGATGATATGCCGCAACGTAGGCAGATCCGAGTGCAGACGACGGGCCAATGATCGGTAGTCGAAGGGGATTGGGTCATCGGCGACAATGTAGGCGATCGCCTCAGTTTGCCTCAGAAAGCTTTCAATTTCTGTCTGGCGGTGCGCCATCAGGGCCAAAACGGGCAGTGCCCCCAAGCGTGAGAGCGCAAAGAAAACGGCAAAGAATTCAGGAATATTAGGCAGTTGAACAATCACGCGATCGCCCGCTCTTATACCCAAAGACTTCAGTCCCGCAGCGAGCTGATCGGCCCGTCGATTGAGCGTCTCATAGCTCCAGCGATCGCGCCCACTCACCAGGGCAATGCGCTGACCATAGCGGTTTGATTGCTGCCGCAGCATCTGGCCAAACGTTTGAGGCTGCCAATATCCCAAACGGCGGTAGCGCTCAGCATCAGCAGGCGGCCAGCCCGGACAGTCTGCCTGTCTACCCTCTGGCCATGAGCGGGGCAAATTCTGTTCCATCATACGTTTACCTCTAATAGACGCTCTAATCCCAGTGCTTTTAGCATGGTGCGAAATTTGGCAGAGGTTTCAGCCAGCTCTTGTTCAGCCGTCGATCCGGCAACAACGCCCGCCCCGGCATAGAGCCGCAGACGACAGCCCTCTGTTTCACCACAGCGAATGGTGATCGCCCATTCGCCATCGCCATGCCTATCGACCCAGCCCACCAAGCCGGTAAAGTAGCGACGCGCGAACGGCTCAATAGAGTGAATCGCTGAATAGGCGCACTGCACAGGCGCACCACAAACCGCCGGGGTTGGATGCAGGGCAAGCGCCAGCGAAAGTGAACAGGTTTGAGCATCTCGCAGCGTGCCTCGCAGAGAGGTCGAAAGATGAATCATGCTGTCGGTTTGAAGAATATCGGGAACCGGCGGCACTTCTAGCTGGCGGCAAAAAGGATTCAGTCTGTCGGCGATTTCTTCTACCACTACCGCATGTTCTCGCCGATCTTTATCCGATTTCAACAGCGCTTCAGCTCGTTGTTGATCGACCATCGCATCACCACTACGAGAAGCCGAACCCGCCAGAGGATTGGCTTCTACCTGCATTCCCTGCCGCCGAACCAACAGTTCTGGGCTTGCCCCAATCAGCTTGCGAGTAGCGATCGCAGGCGGCAGGTCAAACGGCTGTTCAGACGACTGTTCAAACGGCTGTTCAAACGGTTGAAACTGCGCTGTATCCATCAGATAGGTATAGCCAAAGCGGTTGGAATAAGCTAAATTTCGCAACAGCTCGCCTAGATCAATCGCATCAGAAAACGACAGCTCCAGAGTGCGAGACAAAACCACCTTAAGCAGCGCTGAATGTTGAATAGAGGCCAGGGCCTGCTCTACGCCTTGCATATAGCTCGCGGGTTCTGGAATCATTCGCAAGGTGCAGTGTCCCCGATCTGAGATTGTTGGGCTAGCGGTTATATTGTTTTTCAGCGGCCCTGCTCGATACAGATAGTCGGGCAGAAACAGACGGACGGCGGCGCTGTCATCAAAGGGCACTGCGCCTACTAGCGGCGTTTGCGGCAGGCCAGAGCGAGATTGTTGTTCGAATAGTGCCTTTGCCTGCCGGGGTAAATCATGACGAGCGATCGCCTCATTTGGCCCTGACAAAATTTTTCGAATACCTTGAGCCAAAAAAGTTTGAGTTGGCGTAGCTAGGAAAAACGAGGTTTCATTATCACAGGCATCTAGCAGGGTCGTGGCCGCTACGGGTTGAGTTGGATAAGGCTTTTGAAAAATTTGTCTCATGAGAATCTCTTTTCAGCCGCTGAGGATGGAGTAACTAGGATGGGATAACTAGAATAGAGGAATGGTCAAATCTCAAGGCTCAGGCTCAGGCTCAGGCTCCTAAGGTTGCGCCACCGTCTACTCGCAGATCGTGCAGAGTAATGTGGCGAGCCTGCTCAGAAAGCAAAAATAAGACGCCTGCGGCGATGTCTTCGGAACTGGCGATTCTCCCTAGAGGAATACCGGTTCGGAAAGTATTTAATGACCCTTTTACAACAGCGCTCTGAGCTGATTGATCCTGCCAGAGTGCCTGCTGCATTGGGGTATCGGTCGATCCAGGAGAGATTACATTGCAGCGAATGCCAAAGCCAGCTAGCTCTAGACCCAAGCAGCGAGTAAAATGGGCAGCCGCCGCTTTAGAGGCCGCATAGGCCGCCATCTCTTGGCGGGGGACAGCCGCTGCATTAGAACCCACGGTTACGATCGCTCCGCTACCGCGAGGAATCATCATTTTTGCCACGCTGCGAGAAACGTTAAAGACACCGGTCGCATTGACGGCAAAGGTCTGTTCCCAGTCGGCATCTGTCAGCGCGATCACCGGCTTGCACCTGAGAATACCGGCCACGTTCACCAGTCCGGAGATCGCACCCAGATTTTCCTCTATGGCCTGAATCTGCTGATCCACCGCTAGGGCGTCACTGACATCGACTTCGCAAGGGAAAAATCGCTGCGCACCTAGTTCTGCTTGGACTAACTGCAGCTTATTCGGTTGAATATCGAGACCCGCGACTGTGGCATCAGCGAGTACGAGCGATCGCGCCACAGCAGCCCCAATGCCCTGAGCAGCCCCGGTGACAACAAACAGTTTTTCAGCAAAATTAAAGAGCTGCATTTTCTAATCGTCCTCCGCAGCTGGCCAACCGAGCTGAGATCGGCTTTCTGTAATCATGTCGCTCAGCCGCTGCCGCAACGACAGCACCCCTTTCGCCCGTTCTGGAAAGTCAATCCGCAAAGACTGCCTCTTGTCATTGCCGCTCACCTCAATCGTCATTCCATCTGCATCTAAATGGATTAAGCTCGCCTGCACCGCCCAGTCAACAGGGGCGGCAACTCGAGCACAGGCCAGCAGATCTTCAAGGTGATCTTGGATCAAATGTCGAGAAATGGCGGTTAGTAGTTTGTCGCTCAGCGGTGCGCCGTCTCGCTGGCCGGTGGTCTTAGAAGTCATTTGCAACTATCTCTATAGCAACTTGTCTGTTCTGTTATTCTTTCTGTCATCTGTTCTTTTATTTGCTCTGCTATTTACTCTGTTATTTGCTCCGTTATTCGTTCAAATTATTCTCTTGGATGGCTCGATGCTTAATTTTGGGGGTTGCTGGCTCGCAGACTATTTTGGTTGCAAGCCAAACACTCGCGAGACAGACGACAAAGCCAATGATGAAGACGCCGGTATAGCCCAAGGCTACGGCAATAAAGCCGCTCAGAGCAGGCACCCCCACCTGATGCCCCAACACATAAACCGACGACTGCAAGGTGTAATCGCTGCCCGCGGTATCAGGACGACTTTTGTCCATCATCACCGTGAATAGCGCGGTACTCGCAACGCTGCGGGCAAAGACTTCTCCTGTGCTAACAGCGTAGAGAATGAACGGATCTCGAACGCCCATGGCGGGTAAGGTGAGCGCAGCAACGGCGATCGCCTGCAACAGCCCAAACCAAATCAGCGCCCGCTGACGGCCTAAAGGTTGAATAAACCCACCCGCCAGCAGTGAGCCAATAATGGCCGCTGCCGATCCCACAATGCCTGTCATCCAGCCAATGTCAGCCATCGAAAGGCCCAGATCTACGAGCAAAGGTCGAAACATGGTCGCGGCCATACTGCTACCCGTTGCATAGAGCAGGATGAAAAACAGCCAGATTAATGCCTGCGGTTGCCGCATAAAACTTAGCAGCGTATCAAAATAGTTAGCGCCTGATAGTCGGTTGCTCGGAGCGCGATCGCGAAAGGCAGGATCCATCTGATCTATTTGGGTTCTGCCCTCTATTTGGGTTCTGCCCGTGGTTCTTTCCGCTTCCCGATACCAAAGCAGCGGCAGCAGCGCCAGCAAAACGCCGCCCGCCAGAAACCACACGCTCACCTGCCAGCCCAGCCGATTCAAGAACAGAAGCATCACCCCGCCGCCCAAAAGCCCGCCCACCGCTCGAGCTGCGCTCTGAATGCCGTTGCCCCAGCCCCGCTCATGAGGAGCCAGCAGCCTGACTGCCAGCGCATCGGTAGCAATATCTTGAGTCGCAGCCATGGTGACGACCAAAAATACGCCCAAGAACAACAGCCGCTCATTGCCTCGAAAGGTATCAATCGAAGCGCAGGTGATCAGCACCAGTGCCAGAAGCAGCTGCGTCACCACAATCCAGGACTTGTAATGTCCCCATTTTCTCGAACCGTAGCGATCCACTAAAGGCGCCCAGAGAAACTTTAAGATCCAAGGCAGCGTCAGCAGCCCCATCAGACCAATGACTTGCAGCGATGCGCCCTGCTGTCTCAAAAAAATAGGTAGAGCTTGAAAGAAGAAAGCAGAGGGTAAAAACTGAGAGGTATAGAGACTGCCTAGCAACACAAACTTGAGGCTAGGTCGAAGGCGCTCTTGAGCTTTTAATTGAACGCTAGGAATCATAAGCGAGAAGGAGATAAGGTTTTATAGCGTTTTTCTTGAGCTTTCCGAGGGCTTTTCTCGTCCCCTGTTAAAACTCTCTTCAAAACTAGTAGCTGTTTAAAACTGGTAGCTGTTTAAAACTGGTAGCTGTTTAAAACTGGTAGCTAATAGAACCCAGCACCGTAAATGGCTCTCCCGGTTCAATCCCTCGAGTGCGCGTGCGCGGCGAACCCTCAATGAAGTTCACATTAAACAGGTTCTGAAAGTTGAGGCCGAGCCGCCAACTCTCTCGTTGATAGGAAATGGCCGCATTGGTGAGAAGATAGCTGCCTAGGTCGAAGCTGTTTTGCAAGTCGCCCTGGCGATCGCCTACCCAGTCAATCCCGAGGCCAAAGCCCGCCCCCGCGAGATTGCCCGACTGAATTTCATACTTTGTCCAGAGGCTGGCGCTGTGCTTAGGCACGCCGGGCAAACGGTTGCCTACTTTAAAGCGATTGTCCGCCGCGATCGCCGCATCAATATAAGCATACGAGGCGATCAGATTCCATCCTGGTGAAAGTTGACCCACCACATCTAGCTCTATTCCTTGACTTTGCTGTTCTCCTGTCGCGACCGAAAAGCGAGGATCGATCGGGTCAGCAGTGGCGACATTTCGTTTAGTCACATTGAAGTAGGCCAACGTTGCCAGCAGGCGGCGATCCAACAGTTCCGTTTTGACCCCGACTTCAAACCCTTCTCCCGCTTCGGGTTCTAGCGGTTCACTATCAACGGTTAAAGCCGCGCTGGGATAGAATGAGCGAGAATAGTTGGCGTAGAGAGAGAGATTTTCAGCAGGTTGATAAATTACTCCTACTCTCGGGCTAAACGCATCTTCATTGCGATTTGATTCGGCGGTGATGCCACCACGGGTAGCGGTCGTTGTTTGATTAACTGTTTCATAATTAAACCCTGCCACCAGAATGAGATTGTCCAACAGCGAAATTTGATCTTGCGCATAGAGCTGCAAACTGCTGGTGCCAATGCGCTCGTCACTGGTGGGGGTGTCACCGCGTTCGGGTCTGGGTATCGCGCCGTAGACTGGGTCGAAAATGTTAAGCGGGGTACGTACCGAAAAGTCTGTAAAAGAATCTGAGGCCAGTTCATAGCGAGCGAGATCTACCCCTAAGAGCAGAGCATGCTCAATCGAGCCGGTGACAAATTTACCAACAACATTAGTTTGCAGGGCTAGCGTTTCGTTGTTGACGGTTTGTTCTGCAAAGACACGATTGAGATTTCCGGTCGCTTCGTTCAGTCCGCCAATGTACGGGAAGCTCAGCGTGGCGCTAATGTCGTCATTTTTAGAGAGATAGCGAAGCGCATTGCGGATAGTCCAACTATCGTTGACGCGATGCTCTAGATCGTAGCCGACGCTGACAAACTCACTGCTGATGGTGTCATCGGGTTCTCCCAAAATGCGACTACGCGGGATATTGGCCACTTCATCGCCTAAAGCCACTAGTCCGGGGTCTAGAGGGCGCTGGTCGTCTAGATACTCTAGCTGAAGATTGAGATCGGTGCGATCGCCCAATTTCCAGGTTAAGCTAGGAGCCACGAAAAACCGGTCGGCGGTGTCTTCAAAATCTCGAAAGCTGTCTTCACGCTGATATAAAGCGTTGAGGCGATAGAAAAGCCGATCATCGTCACCTAGCGGGCCAGAGATATCTACCTGCGGTCGTATCAGCCCGCGACTGTCTGTCTGTAGCGTCGCTTCATAAAACGGGTTTTCCAGCGGTCGCTTAGAAACCACATTCACCGCGCCGCCCGGCTCCACTTGACCAAACAAAATTGAGGCCGGGCCTTTGAGAACTTCGATGCGATCAACATTAGCAATCTCTGGAAAACCCTGCCCGGCGGCATCTCCGTTGTCATTGGGGCTATACAGGCGAAAGCCGTCTCGAAATATCGAAGCGCCTTCAAAGCCTCGCAGGCTCACCTGAAACCCCCGACCTTCAGCCGAGTTGACCGCGACCCCGCTAATGTTGCGCAACGCCCCGCCCAAATCGGTTACCTGCTGATCTTCTAGCACCTGCCGAGGAATGACCTGAAGAGAAGCCGGGGTATCCAAAATCGGGGTATCGGTGCGAGTGGCGGTGCTGGCTGTTGGGACAAAGTAGTCATCTTCTGGGCCTTGGTCGCCGGTTACCACTAGCTGGAGGGAGTCGCTAGGCAGCGAGCTGTCAGGAGGCGCAGTAAATGCACCGGCGATCGCCTGGACGCTCAAACCGGCCTGATCTATCGTAAACGCCAGATCAGGCGGCACATCTACGCCGGTAATCGCAATCCGCACCTGATTATCAGGCCGGTTCGTCAGCTCGACTAGTGCAATTCCGTCGGCAGGCGTGCTGGCAAAGAAGCTGTCTGCGGCTGGCAAATTGAGTACAGCGTTGGGAATATCTGCGATCGCCGCATTCCCAATCACAGCGGTTATTGGCTCAGCCCATGCGCCCGCCGCTTCTAGCTTTAGCACCAATCCTGCTGAGGTTTTCTCTAGTTGGACATTAGTGATTTCGATTAGCTCAGTTTCGATTGGCTCAGTGGGGTCAAGTTGAGACAGCCCATTATCGGTGACGGCCTCGGTCGCTAGCGGGTTCGCCGCCACGGCTGCTTTTTCTAGAAAAGATTCACTGGCGATCGCCGCTTGTCCCATCACTGATTCCATTACTAGCCACAAGCCGACTATCAACCAAGCGCTCCCGCCCTCTCGCTGCCACCCCATTCTCATCATGCCTGCTCTGATCACGCTCAACTCACCTTAGTAAATGGGAAAAATTCTTAATAACCCAATGCGTTGATGATAGGGGTCTAGCGCGAGCGTTTTCTTTGCCAACCGGACTTTTTTTCTGTCTTAGCCGGACTTTTCGTCGGATAGGCGATCGCTAACGCTGCTGCATTTGGTAGGCTTTGGGGCCAATCTCAAACGTGCGCCGAAAGGCCACGCTAAAGGCTTCGGTGTTTCTGTAGCCGACATTTTGAGCGACGCTCGCAATCGTGGCGCTAGGCATAAGCAACAGTTGCTGGGCCTGCTGCATTCGATAGCGGTGCAGGTAGCCAAATACGGTCGTCCCAAACACCTGCCGAAATCCCTGCTTGAGCTTGCGATCATTTAGTCCAATCCGACGGGCAAGATCTAGTAGGGTTGGCGGATTGGCCGCTTGAGCCAGCAAAATATCCCTAGCCGCCAAAATGCGATCTACTTCGTCGGCTTTCAAACTTGCCGCAGGCGGCGAACCGTCACTTGTCAATAGGTGATCAAAGTACAGGCTCACCAATTCGAGTGCCTTGCTCTCTAGATACAAACGCTGGGATAGCCCACGATACGGACAGCTCAGCAACTGCTTTACGGTCGCGCTCATCACGGCGCTCATGCGGTGAGACTGAAAATAATCGACCTGATGGCGATCGCTCAAGGCAGCTTTCAGCGAATCTGGCAGTTGCTGAATATTCTCTGGATTGCCGAGGCCAATTGCCTCAGGCTGAATATGCAAATGGACTAACTGCAGCGGTTTGGCGGCATATTCAATGACCTGATCTGTGTTCTTGACAATGCCAAGACTTGCCTGACCTAGCTGAAGCCGCACCGTCTGACCAGAGTGGGCGCTGCGCCTTTTCACGTCCCCTTCCAGACAAAAACTCATCCCTAGCGAGAGGGTGCCATCCGAGCGCCCCTGACTGACAACGGATTTTTCCCGATCACTTAGCGTTTGAACTATCAGATCTAGTCCAGGACGCAGCGACCAACTCCGACGGTTCTCACTAGACTGTCTGACACTAGACTGTCTGACACCAGGCTGTCTGAGCGCGGTGAGGGACTCGGCGGCAGCACCATTGCTCAATGACATAAGCCCACAAGACATTTCTCTCACTCTATTGCGATTGGTTCCCAACATAGAATTTTGCAGCCACCGTCAACTCACTCGTCTGCGCGCCGAGGCAGAAGAGCGATCGCAAGCAGCCATTAATGACACTAATTCTTAATACAGTAATTCAAAAGGGATAAAGTTCACAAGGTTGCAAAATTTTAAAATGAAAATATTTGCCCATATCGCTCGTTTTTACTTGATTTCAGCCATGTTCTTCATTGGTAAGCCCCAGGCACCGGCTCCAAACTTGAGCAGCTAAGTATCATAGATGCGATAAGATCAGCGAGAACAATTGTCATTAATACCTTTTCGTTATCATGAGTCTTTCCAAAGCCTGTCGCAATCAACATGCCAAAGAAGATGTAATCGCCCAAAAATGGCTTTTGCGAGGACTCCTGATCGCAGCCGGTGCCCATTTAGGACTCATTCCACTGATGGCCTTTATGCCAACCGAGGCGATTGACCCGCCGGATCGAATTGCCCTGGTGGTCACCGGCCCAACCGAAACGCCCGAAGCGCCTCAGGCGGTGATTGAAAAAACACCGGCCGCAGAGCGCGTGGAAGCTCTGACAGAAGCGGTTCCCTTGGAAGGCTACGCCGTCGCTCAAGCAGAGCTAGGGGCTGAGGCTCAAGTCTCAGGGAGTTCATCCGCGTCACCGCCACCGATTGCCGCTTTTCAGCCTGCTCCCGACTCTCCCGCTGCCTTAACTGAGCCGGAACCTGTTACCTCTGAACCTGTTGATTCTGAGCCTGTTGATTCTGAGCCTGTTGATTCTGAACCTACAGAAGAGACCGAAGAGACTGAAGAGACCGAAGTGCCAGATGAGCCTGAAACAGAAAGCTCTGTCGAGACGACAGATGAGCCTTCTTCAGAGCCAACAGACGACGACCCTAAAGAAACTGACCAGCCAGCAACTAACTCAGACTCTGACCGTGCCGAGAGCGAGTCAACCCCCGTTAAAACCGCAGCGAACAATGCTAGCAATACAGCTAATACCAGTCTCAATACTGCTGATCTCAATGCTCTAAGAGATCGGTTGAGGCGGGCGCAGGCGGGATCAGGCACTGGTGGTGAAAATGCCGTGGGTGAAAATGCCGTGGGAACTGGCAATACGCCCTCAGCATCAACCGGTTCAGGAATAGAAACCGCTCGGCGGGATGGCCCATCAGCGGGATCTGGGTCAGGATCGGGAGCTGGTTCGGGGAATGGGAATGGTAGTGGATCTGATACGGTTAGCTGTCGTCGGTGCGATCGCCCGGACTACCCCGAAGAGGCTCTAGCTTCAGGTGTCGAAGGTTCGCCTTCCGTTAGATTAGAGTATGACGAAAACGGCAACGTCATCGGTGCGGTGCTAGAGCAAACAAGTGGTAATGCGGCGCTAGATCGAGCTGCCTTGGAAGCTGCCCGCAGCTATGAGTTAGAAAGTAGTGGGCGCGGCGGGTCGGTTTCTATTGAGATTGATTTTGGGATTGAAGGATCAGAGCGATCGCGCGCCGCCCGACAGCGTGGAGAAAGAGAATCCGTTAACAGACCTACTCCCGCGCAGGCAGAAGAGCAGGAAGTGGTCACAGAACCTGCCCCCGAACGGGAATCTCAGGCTCCTGAGATAGAACCACCGCCTGCCCCAGAACCCGAACCTATTCCAGAGCCGCTACCCGAACCCGAACCTATTCCAGAGCCGTTGCCCGAACCTATTCCAGAACCAGAACCGTTACCCGAACCTATCCCAGAACCAGAACCGTTACCCGAACCTATCCCAGAACCAGAACCGTTACCCGAACCTATCCCAGAACCAGAACCTATTCCGGAGCCATTACCCGAACCCGAGCCTATCCCAGAACCAGAACCTGCCTTTATTCCCGACATCGGGCCACAAGAATAAGCCAAGAACAGCTATTGATAGCTCATGGCGACGCCTCTGCAGGTTGTTGCGTTGCCATTCCTAAGCTCGCGCCTTTAACCCTTCTTAGCTTGTCCATCACGGCAATTACTTGCCCGTAATCGATAGTCTCATCGGCTTGTACCGTTACCAAGGCTTCGGCGCGCGCCCCGACCTGTTCTTGTACTATTTTGGTAAGATCGTCTAGGGCAACTGTTTTTTTATCAATAGAAATAGCACCATTCTGTTCAATCGTGACCGTGATCAAGGCTTCCTGCTGAGATTCAGCCGTTTCAGATTCTGGCAAATTTACTGAAAATCCTTCCGCTCGGGTTAAAAACAGCGTTGAAATAATGAAGAATGCCAGGATGGCAAAAATCACGTCAATCATCGGCACAATATTAATTACCAGCGGTTCTTCCGCCTCGTTATCGATCACCCGCATAGGTCATCTCCTTTTTATTAGGTGTGTGATTATCAGCTGTGTGATTATTAAGAGTGTGATAGTACCACTCGTACAAGATTTCCAACTGTCCGCCATACTCTTGCAATAGAGCAACCTGACGCTTGTAAAAGCCGCGGAACAAATTGGCAAACAGCAACGTGAAAATTGCCACAATCATCCCCGCCGCCGTCGAAACAAGCGCCTCACTGATTCCGCCAGTAACCAGCCCAGTATTAGCCCCATTCAAACCGCCTAAGTTCAGCGAGGCAAAGGAGCGAATCAAGCCCAAGATAGTCCCTAGCAGCCCTAGCAGCGGCGCGATCGCAATTATCGTTTCAAATACGGTGTTGAACCGCTTAAGCAAAGGTAGCTCTGCTTGAGTAGCACTTTCCAGCGCTAGCCGAAACTGATTGGGTGAAGCCTCTTCCAACTCTAAAGCTTCTAAGAAAATGCGAGAGATCGGTAAATTAATATTTTGCTTCAGCTTGGCAAAGACAGCAGGTGGATTAGCTCGATAAATTTGCAAGATGTCTTTGACGACCTTGCGCTCTTGCTTTTTGATGCGAAACCAAAATAGGCCGCGCTCGATGGTGATGGCGATCGCACACAGCGAAAACAGTAGCAGTGGCCACATCACCACGCCACCCGCCGAGAAAGTTTCAGTAAAAGACATACGTGCCAACTAGAAAGTATAAACTGCCCTTCCTATCTAATAATAAATGGGAATAAATATCAATAGTTTTTGAAAACTTAGAAACCTTTTCCTCACAGAAGCCTGCCTTGCAAAGCCTTTGAGTGTTTTACTAGAAATCTATTGCATGCACTTAATAACATCTATTCTTGATAGCAGTTACCTCTCGATAGCCGTCAGCGTCAGTTCGGGCTAAGCCACCAATAACGTTGATCTAGCGATTGCCCAGTCCGCAGCAACGTGAAAGCTCTATCCATTTTGTCTATCCGCTGTAATTGAACCTTAAAGAAAATCGAATGCACGGGTTCACAAAGATATACACAATATTCGAAATAGGGATAGCTAGTTACAAATAGCTTGTTGTTCAGTAACCGTCTCATAAAAGATAACATCACTGTAACAAAATCCTCCTCCCAAAGGTAGACAAAAGCTCACCAATAAACAGTTAATTTAAATGTTGATTGTATAAGAAGATACAGAAATATGACTAATTTAATTCAAAAGACGCTCCGTCACCGGGCCATGGTGACAGGTTTGCTACTAGCAACCTCTTTAACTGTCCTATCTGCCTGTGCTGCTCCTAAAGAAACAACCACTTCGCAAGACAAAAAAGAAAATGTAACCACCGAAGAAGTCTCGAAGAACGCCGACAGTATGATTGGAGAGGAAGTATCCATTCGATCTGAAGTTGAAAAGACAGTAGGCGATGCTTCCTTTCTGCTCGAAGACAAGCAGCTATTTGGCGGCGAAGACATCTTAGTAATCAACGCATCTGGGCAGCCCTTCACCCTAACAGAAGGTGACGATACCGATGTACAGGTAACCGGCACCGTTCAAAAGATGGTAGCTGCCGATTTGGATAAGGAATACAAACTCAAGCTAGACCCTGCACTTTATGCCGACTATGAAGGTCGTCCGGTTGTAGTAGCCAAGTCAATTGCGCTTTCTCCCGACCCAGGCGATATTACCAGCGCTCCGGAGAAGTACTACAATAAGAGAATTGCAGTACAAGGAGAGGTAAGCAGCAAGCTTTCGCCTAATACTTTCACCATTCAAGAACAGCAGCTCTTTAACAACGAAAACCTGTTGGTAGTCACGCAGGGAACGACACCTGAAACCCAAGAGAACGAACAGGTAGCCGTCACTGGAGTGCTGCGCCCTTATGTGAAAGCAGAGTTTGATAAAGATTATGATCTGAACTGGGATCTTTCAGTACAGGAAAAAGTGGATGCGGAGTATACCGAAAAGCCCGTGTTTGTGGCAGATAGTGTGTATCCTTCTGCTATGTAGAATCTTTCTCTAAGGTATGCAGAATCTTTGTTTAAAGATCTCTCAGGCACTCGGTCAGTTATTCGCCGAGTGCCTCTTTTTTTAAGTCAGTTCTTCAAAGATAGCCAGCATAATTGCAGCCGTTGGCACCGCAGTGAGAAGACCGACTAAGCCAAAAAGCTCTCCCATAATTAAGAACGCAATAATGACAATGGCCGGGCGCAGATTAACCTGATGACCCACCACCACCGGTTGAACAATGTGGGCGTCAATCTGATTAAGAATTAAGAACAGACCTAGCACCAAAAGTAATTTCACGGGTGAAATCGTTAGCGCTACTAGTGCGGGAAGGAATGTTCCGACGATAGAGCCAAAGTAAGGAATGATTTCCAACAGACCCGCAATCACGCCAAAAGAGAGCGGCAGTGGAATACCTATTAGCCAGAGGCCCAAAAACGAAGTGATGCCGAGAAACAGCATGGCAATCAGTGTCCCGAAGAGCCAGCCCTGAAGCTTTGCTTTGCTATTGGCCATAATTCGTTTGACCCTAGATCTTTGAGTGCTAGGGGCTATGCGAACGATGCCCTGAGTAATTAGGCTAGAATCGTGAGCGATATAGAGGCCCAGCACGAAGGTGGCGATCGCGTTAATCGTAATACTAAAGGTTCGACCCAGCACATTAGGAATGCTTTCAATCAGGCTATAGGCAGAAGTGCGGAGTCGACCAATGCCTTCGGAAAAATCGGGCACAAACCCAAGTTTGCGTTGCAGCACCTGAGCGCTTTGGCTGAGCGCGTCAATATATCCAGGCAAGGCCACGCTCAGCGTATTAAACTCCTGAATGAGATCAGGAACAACCACAAACCCAATCAGGGCAAGAAAGCCTAAAGAGAGGGCGATTAAAATCAGCACCGCTAGCCAGCGAAGCTTAACCCAATTTTGCAGCCACTGTAAGAGCGTCTCGAATATGACAGCTAGAAGTACTGCGATCGCAATCAATTCTAGTACGGGCAGCAGCCGATAGAGAATTAACAACATCGCCGCCAGCATGACCGCAATCGGCGCACCCTGACTTAGACGCTGCCAACCCGATTCCCGTTGGGGTGGCAGATTAGGCTGGGGAGGTGAGGGAGGAGAAGGCATCGTGGCAAAGGTACATCACCGTTATTATTGGGGTGAACGTGTGCGAGTTGAGAGAAGCGCACATACTTTGAAATACTTTCATATCCGATACTTCCCTAGATAGCAAGATTTATAGGATATCGAACGGGCAACTTTTTGAAGGAGCGGCTTTTGTGACTTTGCCATTTTCAACAGTCTACACCGTTAGCCGTATCGCGCCCACTGACTCTGTTGTTTTTACAAAAGCTAACTTAGTGAATGTTCTATACCTGAGTTGTGGGGCCGCAGTCAGCGACTACAAGGCTTAAAGCAAACCGAAGCCGAGTCGTGAATTGAGAGGCATTGGTGAATCTCTGCTGGCGACATCAAGAAAAGAACTCACGACTCGCATACTGTAGCTATCCCTGCATCAGCTATCAGATAGAAATAGACACATTCTGCGAGTAGTGCAAAAATGAAGGTTGTTTTGCAATGCGTGGTGGCGCTTGGTCTGTAGTTAAGCGGGGGGTGGGTGTCATTGGATGCTAGCACCCCACGAAAAGTTCCTTCCCCAGATAGAGCAAGAAAATCTAATGGAGGCCGGATTATATAGCTGACGTTTAAGCGCTAATCAAGACGAATATCTCAACATCGACGGCCAGGGCACCTGCTCTGGTCGTCTCTTATTCAACTACTTCAACTACCTCGGCCCTTTTATATAGATAGGCTAGTTATGCTTTTGTTTTTGACGGAATCCATTTCAGAAACGCTGAGTGCGCCCGTAGCTACTTTTGTGCTGTTGCTGGCCATTGTGCTGGTAACGCCACCTGTTTTCGAACGCTTCAAGCTGCCGGGACTGGTGGGTTTAATTGCGGCTGGCGTTGTCTTTGGTGGCAGTGGTCTGGGCTGGTTAAATGCCGATTCTGACACGATGAGGCTGTTCTCAGAGATTGGTAAAATTTACTTGATGTTTGTAGCGGGGCTAGAGATTGATCTGGCTTTGTTTCAAAAGACGCGAAATCGCTCAATGGGTTTTGGGTTAATGACCTTTGCGTTGCCTTTAGCGGGTGGCATCGCAGTTGGGTTATTCTTTGGCTTCGGCTGGTTAGCCGCGGTTTTGATTGGATCGCTGCTGGCTTCCCATACGCTGTTGGCTTACCCAATCGTGCAGCAACTGGGCGTGGTTGATGATGAGGCGGTAACCGTCACCATCGGAGCCACCATTTTTACAGACATCGGGTCGCTACTGGTACTGGCGATTTGCTTAGGCATTAATCAGGGTGACTTTTCGATAATGAAGCTGCTGACGCTACTGGGATCTTTGGGGCTGTATGCGATCGCAGTTCTGGTCGGTCTCAAGCAGCTTGGCAAACTCTTCTTTCGCAAAATGGGCCGGGACGAAGGCAACCGCGTTCTCTTCGTATTGCTTTCTGTATTTCTATCCGCAGTGGTTGCTCAGCTTATTGGCGTAGAAAACATTATTGGCGCATTTTTAGCCGGGCTGGCAATTAACAGTGTTGTCGGAGACGGGCCAGTTAAAGAGAAAACAGAATTTATGGGCAGCGTTCTGTTCATTCCGATGTTTTTTGTCAATATGGGGCTGTTACTCGATTTAGATGCCTTCAGCGATATTCTAGCTGCTATTAACCTGCCGTTACTGATTGTCGGTACGCTGCTGGGCACAAAGCTCATCGCCGCGATGGCTGCGCATTTGCTATATCGCTATAGCTGGGTGCAAACCTGGACTATGTGGTCGCTGTCTATTCCTCAGGTGGCCGCAACGCTAGCCGCCGCGCTAGTTGGCTACGAGGCCAAGATTATCAATACGGAGGTTTTTAATAGCGTTATTTTGCTCATGCTGGTAACTGCTATTTTAGGCCCGTTGGTGACGACTCAAGCGGCTGGAAAGTTAGCGCTGCAAAAGGAGTTCAACGAAACAGATTCTTTGGACTGGTTGCCGCCGCCAACTGATATTCCAGAGGCTTTTTCGGTGGTGGTGCCTGTGTATAACCCAGAGAATGAGCGATCGCTCATAGAACTAGCCGCCGCTGTGGCTCAGTATGCTAACGGCCGTGTGATTCCTCTGGCGATTGCTTTGGCCCAGTCTCGGATGGATTCTCCACAGCTTACCAAGGCCGTTACTCGCAGCCGTCAGCTATTAGAAAGGGTGCAAAGTATGAGTGAAGAGCTTGAGTTTGAAGCGGTAATTGAGCCGGAGCTAAGGATTGATTATAACGTGGCGCAGACGATTGCTCATGTGGGTCGAGAGAAAAACGCCAACCTGATTGTGCTGGGGATGAGCAAACAGGCTAAGCTTAGCAGGCGCTTGTTTAGCGATATCCAAGACGAAGTGATGCAAATTGCTCATTGCCCGGTGGTGGTCGCTAAGTTGCTAGAGCCGCCTTCTAGCGTGAAAACCATTTTGATTCCAATTGAAACGCCCTCGCTGATGACGCTGCGGGTGCTGCGGTTTGCCCAAGTATTGGGAGCGGCGAATCGGGCCAAAATTACGCTGTTGCATGTGTACAGTTCGCGGACGACAACCCTGTATCAAACGCGAGTGAGAAAGCAGCTAGAGGTTTTGTTAGGGCGGCTGCCTGCGGCTGAATGCTCTATAGAAATTGAGATGTTGGCTCGAGATAATACGGTTTCAGCGATCGTTAAGGCGGCTCGGCAATACGACTTGGTAATTTTGCGATCGCAGCGTCGTCATAGTGGGAGTGGTTTCACAATTGGAGAAAAAACGATGCCGCTGGTACAACAACTTCCAGGGTCGGTCATATTAGTGGGTGAGCCGCAGTCTCAGCCGGTATATCAGCCGACGCGACAAAAGCAAGAATCGCCCAATCTGTCGCTAGCTCAGGAGACGACCTAGGCGACTTAGGCGGCAAATTAGGTTTTGAGCTGCCTGATGTACTGTGTATTGTGTTGAATGCACAGTGTTGAATGCACTATGTTGGACATACTGTATTGAATACACTGCGTTGCAAGCAGCTCAAACCCGCGTTGGTAGCGGCGCGATCGCAATATTGCGATCGCCTCCTGGTACGTTAGCCGCTGGTCGGGTTTTATTCTGTCGCTGTTGTGTATTTCAGTTTGGCTATGGACGGGTACTACCGCCAAATATTCTGCTATTACCCTCGCGCCGATGTGGAATGAGGGCATTCGATTCAGCTTTTTTGTAATTGTTAGCTACCTGATTTCTCTGCAAAGGCAGGCGTACCAAAAAGAGCAAAGACTTGCCCGCATTGACGGATTTACGGGGATTCATAATCGCCGCTTTTTCAGAGAAGTGCTTGGGTTAGAAATAGAGCGATCGCGTCGTTACAATACCGCCCTTGCGTTGGTCTATCTAGACCTCGACAACTTTAAAGCGGTCAACGACAGATTTGGCCATCGAGAGGGCGATCGCCTGCTAAAAATTCTGGCTTATCAGCTTAGAACAACCTTAAGAGCTAATGACATGGTCGGACGATTAGGGCAGTGTATGTTTGCGACGGCTCCACTTGAAAAATCAGATGGCCATCCACCACTACGCTTGCGTTGGTAGTGTTGATCATTTCAGTAGCGTGAGTGGCCGGAGCAAAAACCAGACCTAGGCTCATCGCTATTAAAAAACATAGGCAAGTTAAATAGTTTTCTTTAAATCCTCTGCCTACGACCAGAGCTACTCGTTGAGATAAATGCATGGGTGCTTTTTGCTTTTCACTGCGCGTGCATTAAAACTGTTTCAAATGAGTGGCAAGCAGGTGTCACAATGGCCTTATTCGTAGCGGTCGATTTAGAAGCTAACTTCCATTAATTTCAAGGTACTGAATCTGCAAGTAATATAAGAGCGGCAGGAGTTCGTCATCAGATAACTGAGCACGCCGCCGCCCCTGAAATCGCTCGGCAATAAAGCTCACAATCTCTTGAGCAGACCAACTCAATTTCTGAACAACATTCTGAATAGCTGTTAGAGTCGCAGCCATCTCTTTAGAAATAACATTGGAATTAACTTTGGAGTTACTTTGCTGCCCTGTGCAAACCCTATCTTTCGTAGGTTTCATCTGTAGAGTTTCTATTCGTGACGGTTTCATCCGTGAAGGTTTTAGCTGTGGAGTTTCTAACTGTGGAGTTTCTAACTGTGGAAAACGTTTGATTTCCCCCCGCACCCCCCTACCGGAGCTAAACTTCGTTTTAGAAGAGGGAGAATCATCATGCTCGTAGCTCTCACACTTCATTATTTCTCCTTTAGTCCGTAATTCATTGTGTTTAGAGGGTTGTAGCCCCGCTAAACACTGCGGTTTTTCCTTTTCCTGATCGCTACAAACGCCCATTTCCGAAGAGATTACGGGCGATTTGTCCTCCACTTCTGGGCAAATGCTCTTATCTAAGCCAACGCCTTTATAAAAGTCGGGATGCCAAAGATTTTTGTTTTCGTCTTTATAAAGCGTTTCCAGACTGCTAGAAAGACTTTCCCAGCTCCTTCTGTGCCTTCCTGACAGCCTGCGCCCGTGCAGTAGCCTTCTCAGGGAGTTCATGAATAGACTCAAGCTGCTGTACGGCCGCCTGAATGCTTTCCTGTGCATTTTGAGCGCGCAAGGTATTGAACGGTACTACATTGCTTTGGGCGGTTTGTCGATCTTTCCCGCAAGTGCCTAAAGGCCAGTAGTATTTCTCAATAGCGGTGGCCCAGACGCGCGATCGCATTTTAATTTCGCGCTGATGACGACACCATTGTCCATAGCCAGGACTAGAAGTCGCCTGATCATATATAAAGTCCACCAGAGCCTCATCGCAGTGCCCTAAAAACACATGCCCGTAGCAACCCATTTCCTTCAGGAGCTGATTGGTCTGTCCCGGCCCCGTCCAGCCTTCTACTAGTACAGTCTCTAAATCCTGCCTCCAGCTATCCACCTTGTTTAAGCGGTTCCGCACTTTCTTGAGCCGGTTCTGACGGGCTAGCGGTAGGGCTTGTTTTAGCGTTAAAAAGTCTTGCCCAGCCGCGGCGATATCCCACTGCCTGAAAAACTCTTCTAGGCTGCTGCTGCCCGGATTGAAGTTTTTATCCAACAGACAAGAACCGCTCGCTGGCTGCAACGGTAACCGGTGAGCCAAATACTCGGTTTTGATACAGTTGCCGTATGCCTTAACGTTGGGAAAACACTCTAGGTGCCCTGCTTTTAACTGAAATCCCTGGGGGACTAAGCAATTTTTGAGCGCGACTGCTAAGTCAAACGTCTTGACGACATCGGGTAGTGGAATATATAGGTGGATGCCTTCGCTCCAGCTACTGCGAATACGGAGGGTTCTGGTGATCCCAATGGTTTCTAGGGCGGCTTCTATTTGGGCGATCGCGCTTTCATCCTGATTAGGATGATAAGGACTGTCAATATCAATATCGAGCAGCGCATAAACGGTACTGTGGCCCGGCCTTACCCCTACTAACCGCGCCGCCTCTTGCCACTCTCGCCACAGCACACGATTTTTTAGAGGGAATCGCCTTTGGGTATACCATTTGGCCTTAAGCGAACTATCTGCTAAAACATCGGCATAAATAGAACACCACAGATATCGGCCAAATACTTCACATAGGCGTTGTCCACTCGGATCGGAAGGCAGCGGATCGCTGGACTGACTCTGCGCTAACGATACTGATGGGCATTGTTCGGTTTTCGAAGTAAAAGTCATGGTGCTCTGTCTCAGGTGCTCTATCTCAGGCGCAAAGACTCAGGTGCAAAGACTTAGACTCAGGTGCAAAGAATAGAGAGCCGTCAAAAAATTAGCAATAAAGCATTACATGCTGCTAAAATAGGCACACTACTCCTTGCGCACAACTCTTTGCGCCTGACCCTTTGACTGTAAGGAGTTCAAAGCAACTTTGGTTGGCGGCTTTGAACTTTTAGGTCTACTTAATTTGGGAGTAATTCTACCCTGGCCGTTTTTGCGGCTGGGGTTTGATCTTTAAAAGGCTATTAGTCCATAAAACGGCCTCGAATATTTGGACAGCGCATTTATTTCAATAATGAGACGTTAGCACCTGAACAACCGTCCTACAAGGGTTACAAAATCGTAATACGCCAAATAGATAGGTCAAAAATACGCCAAATAGATAGGTGAAACCATACGCCAAATAGATAGGTGACTCAAAAAAAAATACGCCAAATAGATAGG
>JBBSOB010000051.1:0-20741 GCA_038260205.1 Phormidesmidales cyanobacterium | reverse complement strand
CCGCTGATCGCCCCTTCAAAGAAACCCATCAGCGCAAAGAATCTGGCCAGCGCCCAGTCCTTTTCCAAATAGCCCATCGCGTAAATTTGGGCCAGCAGGCTGAGTCCTGCCGTTAGCTCTAGAAAAACCAGATTGACCACTGAGAGATCCAGCGACGGTTTGAGGGTGAGTCCGGCGACATCTAGCCACTCAAAGCTGACCTGCTGCGGGCCTGTATTCCAAATTGCCTGAAGGAGTAGCAGACCGTGCAGCGAGGCGATCGCAGTCATCAAAACGTTGATATACATAGCCGGACGAGGCCCGGTCTGGCGGATGAGTCTAGCTGCCCAGGGCAGAGCTAGCAGCGCACCCACTAGCCCATACATTGGAATCAACCAACTCCACTGAATCAAAAACTGCATTACAAATACATCAAAAGAGCTTTCGCAACCATTTCTGCAACCGCTGGTCTAAATTTGCCTCACCGGTCTGGCAAAAATGAATTAGAAGCGAAAAAATAAATCGTAAGCAACCCACCTTTAAGCAGGTTCAACTGAATTTATATTACCTGAATTGCGGGTCGCTCCTCTCGAAGCTGGTCAATAGATGGCCTCGAATATTTTTTATTCTGCTAAAAACGGGGATCGAGGTGGATGAATGCGCGATCGCCCCACCTCCCCTACTCCCTGCCGTCACCAATCAATCCCTTCGCTCTTCCAATACCAGGTAGATCAGCGCAAATCCCCAACTTTTAGACCCCCACTTTTTGGCATAAATAGCAATGCTATTGTTATAAGGTTTAATAATGCGCCATATCAGCGACAATCATCGTCACTTATATTGTCAAAGGGACGACGCCAATTTATTCTGAGTAGTGACGCATGAGTTACTAAGGGCTTTCCCGAAAGAATTTTTAAGCGTAGAAACAGCGAATCTTGGTTCACCGTCGGTTGAAACTTCACCCTTGAAAAGTGAGGCAGCAGCAGGCACAAAAGCGGTGTCATTACGAAGCTTTTTCTATTACGAATTCAACTCTGTAGTGGCTTTTTATTAGAAGGAGATTTCGATTAATGCCTATTGCTGTTGGAATGATTGAAACAAAGGGTTTCCCCGCAGTGGTGGAAGCAGCCGACGCGATGGTGAAGGCGGCTCGCGTCACCCTAGTTGGCTACGAAAAAATTGGTAGCGGCCGCGTTACAGTGATCGTTCGGGGCGACGTGTCTGAAGTCCAGGCTTCTGTCTCTGCGGGCGTTGAGTCCGTTAAGCGAGTGAACGGGGGCGAAGTGCTCTCAACTCACATTATTGCGCGTCCGCATGAGAACCTAGAGTTTGTGCTGCCGATTCGCTACACCGAAGCGGTCGAACAGTTCCGTTCGTAGCTTTCGTAGCTGAGTTTATGATGAAGCCCTTTGATAGATTGAGTTTGATAGATCGAGTCTTGGGGCATGAGACGATTTTTTGTTTTTAATCCTCCTATAAAATTAGGAAAAAAGTATGGCAATTGCAGTAGGCATGGTGGAAACGTTGGGTTTTCCCGCAGTGGTAGAAGCAGCCGATGCGATGGTGAAGGCAGCTCGCGTCACCCTAGTTGGCTATGAGAAAATCGGTAGCGGTCGCGTTACGGTAATCGTTCGCGGTGACGTGTCTGAAGTCCAGGCTTCGGTCGCGGCTGGCGTTGAGAACGTTAAGCGCGTTAACGGCGGCCAAGTGCTTTCGACCCACATCATCGCGCGTCCGCACGAGAACCTAGAATTCGTGCTCCCGATTCGCTACACCGAAGCGGTTGAGCAGTTCCGTGAGAGCGTCAGCGGCATTCGCCCCTACGGTAGATAGGCGCTTGGTAAATAAAAGACATGCGCTTAGCTAAAGTCAGAGGAACGGTCGTGAGTACCGTTAAAGACGAAAGCTTAATGGGGGTCAAACTTTTGTTCATTCAGCTAGTGAGTGAATCGGGCGACCTCCAGGATGACTATGAAGTCGCTGCCGACGCGGTTGGAGCAGGTGTGGGTGAGTGGGTGCTGGTCAGTCGCGGCAGCGGAGCTAGGCAGCAGCGAGGCTATGATCAAAGACCTGTTGATGCCGCCGTAGTGGCCATTGTCGATACGGTGAGTCTCGATTCGGGTCCGCTCTACGATAAGCGAGAAGATAGCTACTAGCTGCTACTTAGATCGCTTTTTAGATATGGCCCTTTAGATATGTAAATGAGGACGCGGGCACATGGTCGCCCAAACACCTAGCCAGTCGCAGGCGAATGCTCGCTCGCGGCCTAGCTTTCAATCTAGTTCTATGGCGCATCCCACAGTAGATAGCGCTGCCTACGTGCATGAGTTCTCTTTGGTAGAGGGCAGCGTAAGCGTGGGCGCAGGCGCAATGATTGCACCGGGTACGGCGGTTACGGCTGTATCCGGTGCTTCTATTATCGTGAGCGATCGCGCTCAGCTTCTTCCAGGTGTCATTGTAGAAGCCACCGCTGGCCCACAGGTAACCGGTGAGAATGGGTCATCCTGCTCTATTTGGGTAGGGAAAGGCAGTGCGATCGCTCATAAATCCCTTATCCACAGCCCCGCCTTCATCGGCGAAAACTGCTTCGTCGGCTTTCGCTCCACGATATACAACGCTCGGCTCGGCGATGGCTGCGTCGTCATGATGCATGTGCTGGTGCAAGACGTAGAGGTGCCACCGGGCAAATGCATCCCCTCCGGCAGCGTTATCACCAGTCAGCATCAAGCCGATCAGCTACCCAGCGTTCAGCCCAAAGATATCGAATTTGTTAAAGAAGTCATCGGCATCGTACCGGGTGCAAATCAGCGATCGCCCAACCCCTCTAGATCTACACAGGTGCCCATTCGCGGAAACGCCGCTCGTCAGAATGCACCGTCTTCCTATTCCACCGCCGTCCATTTAACCGCCACTAATTCCACCGCCACTAAAGGAGCAAACATGCAGACCCAGAGACTCTCGCCCGAGATTGTTCAGCAGGTGCGCCAACATCTGAGCCAGGGCTATCGCATCGGCATGGAACACGCCGATAAGCGTCACTATCAAAGCGGCGTTTGGGAAACCTGTACACCGCTTAAAGATAACAACGAGCAAGCGGTATTTTCTGGGCTAGAGCGCTGCATAGCAGAGCATGAAGGCGAATACGTGCGGATGTTTGGCATCGACCCAAAGGCCAAGCGCAGAGTGGGCATGATCACCGTGCAGCGTCCAGGAGACAAGGCAGATGGTGGTTCCTCAAATGATGCGGCAACCCCTCGTGGCGCTTATGGCAGCGACAATCGCTCGACACAAAGCGGCTATCCGCCTGCCAATCGGAACAGCGGCTCCCAAAACAACGGTCAAGCAGGTAGCCTCACACCCGGTATTGCCCAAGAAGTGCGCAACTTACTGAGCAGTGGCTACATAATCGGCACAGAACATGCTAGCCCACGCCACTATCGCAGCAACGTCTGGAAAGTCTGTTCGCCTATTGAATCGACTAACGAAAGAGAAGTATTTGCCAAACTAGAGCACTGCCTCCACGAGCACAGCGGTGAATATATCCGCATGTTCGGAATCGATGCGAAGGCGAAAAGCCGCACAGCCACCACCACGATTCAAAAAGCAGACGGTAAGCCCGTAGATATTTCGGCTCACGCTGTTCCGCAAGCTAGCGGCTCTAGCCAGTCTCAATCAGGTGGCTCTGCTAGCTCAAATAGATACGGTTCGAATGGAAATGGTTCGAACGGGAATGGTTCGGGTGGATATAGTCAAGGCGGTGGAAAGACCAGCGACGAAGCGATTAAAGCCGTGAGCCAAATTCTTCGCAGCGGCAACAAAATCGGCATTGAGTTCGCCGACAAACGACGCTACCGCAGCGGCATCTGGCAGACAGCACCTTCTATCAAAGCCAGCAGTGAATCTGCGGCTATCAGCCAGCTCCAGGGATTCTTAAGCCAAAACACAGATAAGTACGTCCGAGTCTTTAGCGTTAGCTCAGAGATGAAAACGCGCGGGTCTTCAATGACGATTCAGAAGCCCGGTCAATCTGGTTCAAGTCAATCTGATTCGGATCGATCTGGATCGAGTCAATCTCGTTCGCAGGCATCTGGGTCTGACCGGTCTAGGCAAGATCCGATTAATGCCAACCCTCCTCACTATGACGATCCCTCTTTTCGCGGTCAGCCTAGCAGCTACGGAGCCGACGGCTACAGCGCTAAAAACGCGGGCGGCATGGCCTCTGATGTGATGGATCAGGTCACACAGCTTGTAAACCAGGGCCATAAAATCTCCATTGAGTATGCCGATAAGCGTCGCTACCGCAGCGGCATTTGGAAGACTGGTGAGGCCATTAACGCCCGTCGTCCAGCAGAGGCCATCTCGGCGCTAGGTGAGCAGCTAGCTAACCACAAAGACAACTATGTTCGCTTGGTAGGCACCGATCCCAAAGCGAAGCGTCGGGTGATTGAAAAGACCATTCAGCGTCCTAGTCAGCCTAACTACAAGACCGTCTCCGGTACAGGCCAAGATCCCATTAATGCCAACCCTCCTCACTACGACGATCCCTCTTTTCGCGGTCAGCCTAGCAGCTATAACGGCAATGAATACAGCGCCAGAAACGCAGGTGGCGGCGGTGGCTACGGTAACCAGAATTCGGGTGGCAACGGCAATGGCGACAGCGGCAGCATAGCCTCTGATGTGATGAATCAGGTCACACAGCTCGTGAACCAGGGTCACAAAATCTCGGTTGAGTATGCCGACAAGCGTCGCTATCGCAGCGGCATTTGGAAGACTGGAGAAGCCATTGAGGCCCGTCGTCCGGCAGAGGCAATCTCAGCGCTAGGTAAGCAGCTTGCCCGCCACCAGGGAGAGTATGTGCGCTTAATCGGCACCGATCCTCAAGCTAAGCGTCGCGTCCTCGAAGCAACCATTCAACGTCCGTAGCGGCACGTCCGTTATTGATTCGTTCAGTTACGGCGTAGGGGTATGCAACCACTTACTGACATCACACTCAATGCGGCACAGCGGGAACCAACGGCTGTAAGCCATACCCACTACTGCATGGTGGGCGATGTCACGGTGGCTCCTTCGGCAGTGATCGCCCCCGGTGTTGTTTTGCAAGCGCTTTCCGGCAGTCGCATTGTCATCGGCAGCGACGCTTGTTTAGCGGGCGGCGTATGCGTTCAGTCTAAAGTTGGCCTGCTAACCATTTCACCGGGTGCGACGCTCGGTGCGAATGTGCTGATTGTGGGGAGCGGTTGGGTGGGTGCAAATGCCTGTATTAGTGCGGGCAGTACGCTGATGAATCCTCAAATAGAGGATAATGCGCTGCTGCCTCCGAATACACTGTCGGGTGCGCCTCCGCAGAATAAATCGAGTCAAACGAACAAATCGAGTCAAACGAGTCAAACCGGATTCAGTCAAAATAATTCTAATCAGAGTGGCTTTAGCCAAAATAATTCTGGTCAGAGTAGCTTTGGCCAAACCAATTCCGCTCAAAGTGGCTTCGGCCAAAATGTAGCGAGTCAGGAATTGCCTAAAAATACTTTTGTCGAACCAGGGCCGATTGAACCCAAGCCCGTTCAAATCCCTACTATTGAGGTCAGCGACAGTTCTGCTCACTACGACCCCTCGAAGAATGGCGTACAATTAAATCAGCCGTATGATCTGAGCAACGCCAATAGCCAACAGGCTGACAATCAGTCTTCTGCGCTAACCGCACCCTCTAATGACAGAGTGTACGGTCGCCACCAGGTGAGCGAACTAATCTCAACGCTATTTCCCAGTCGGCAGCCACTTAACGGAAACTAGGACAACTGATAGCTATGCAATCAGACGCCACTCCTCAGCGAAAATCATTTACGGCCACTCGTCGCAACTGGATGCACGATACGTCATTAGGAATGGTTTCGACGACGAGCTTTCCAGCGATTATTGGCGTCGCGGATGCGATGATGAAGTCTTCGAACGTGTTTTTGGTGGGTTACGAAAAAACCGGCGGCGGCCACTGCACGGCGATTGTGCGCGGCGGCGTGGCGGATGTACGCATGGCCGTTCATGCGGGGACGAAGACCGCTCAGCAATTTGGTCAGTTTGTTTCGTCTTCGATGATTCCTAGGCCGGGCGCGAATTTAGAAGCGATTTTGCCTATCAGCGTCCGAATGGAAGAATTGGAGGGGGCGGGGCAGTCAATGGGTGGCAGTGCCATTGGACTGCTAGAGACGCGCGGCTTTCCGGCAATGGTGGGCGCGGCCGATGCGATGACTAAATCGGCTGAGGTGACGCTGGTTTCTCACGAGACGATTGGTGAGGGGCTGTGTACGATTATTATTCAGGGGTCGCTGTCTAATGTAGCGATCGCCGTAGAAGCAGGCATGAACGAGGCCGAGCGTATTGGCGAGCTACATTCGGTGATGGTGATTCCTAGACCGTTAGGCGATTTGGAGCGATCGCTGCCGAAGGCCAAGCAGGCAAAAGTGCCGCAGGAAGTGAAGCTGCCGCTGAAGCTAGAAGAGCGCACAGAAGAAGTGGCCGAAGAGCGTCAGAAGGAATTAATTCCGGCGCGCGCACCAGAAATAGAGCCGTTAGAGAAAAAACGCGAAGCGATGCCGATTCCGGAGTTAGAAACCGAGGAACTATAGCCTCGGTTGGTAGAGGCTTAGCCCAGCTTACTTAAAAAGGCTTCGACCCGGTTTAGTACTTTTTCTTTTAAGGCTGAGTCGCCTACTTGAAACCATTCTATTTGGGCTTCTTTGCGAAACCAGGTGCGCTGACGCTTAGCAAACTGACCGGTGTGCTGCACGATGAGCGCGATCGCCGCTTCCAAAGTCATTTCTCCTCTCAAGTGCTGCTGCACCTCCGCATAGCCCAATGTCTTTAACAAGGGCAAGTCCGGGCCATACTGAGCAATAATTTTTTCCACCTCTGCGACTAAACCCATTTCGATCATTTGATGAACGCGGGTGGTAATTCGCGATCGCAATAATTCGGGTTCACAATTTAGCCCTATATATAGGATCGGATAGCTCGGCGGGTTTTCTCCCTGCTGGCTCGAAATCGTCCGCCCCGTTACATAAAACACTTCTAACGCCCGCAGCGTTCTGACCGAGTCGTTGGGGTGAATTTTACGACTCGCATCCGAATCTAGCTGCTGTAACAGGTCATAGCAGTGGGGCTGTCCTAAGGTTTGGAATTGTGACCTTAGAGCCTCATTAGGCGCGACTCGTGGTATTTTGAGTCCTTTAGCAATCGAATTTATGTAGAGGCCGGTTCCGCCCACTAACAAAGGCAGT
This sequence comes from Phormidesmidales cyanobacterium, assembly GCA_038260205.1. GTDB lineage: Bacteria > Cyanobacteriota > Cyanobacteriia > Phormidesmidales > Phormidesmidaceae > Phormidesmis. The sequence goes on along the minus strand of JBBSOB010000051.1, from coordinate 13,491 downwards.
CGTTCTTTTCGCTCGTGCAGTTCAACTATCAGACGCTGTGCCTTGGTCTGATAGTCAGCGACGGTCAGCGTTTCGGTAGGCTCGCAAATATCGACGAAGCGGTGAGGAGCCGCCGCGCGATCGGCCAACGATGGTTTGGCCGTACCAATATCAAACGACTTGTAAATCTGACGGGAGTCGGCACTAAGAATGACAGACGGGTAACGCTCGGCGATCGCCAATCCCAATCCAGATTTGCCCGTAGCCGTAGGGCCAGCGACTATAATCAAGCATGGTACAAAAGAACTATTTCGCAACGGGTAAGCACAAACGGATAGAGGACGTTAATAGACGACTATGCGGTGAAAATTGAAAGAAGTCAAAAAAGAGGACTATGACCCCTTTTTTAGATATGCGCTGAAACGGCTCTAAAATCGCTTTTAACGCCATTGTGCTAGAATTCATAGGTAAGACACCATTTAGATCATTCGGAACGGTTCTGTAGAGCAAGTAGCATAAAGCCACTGAACTTATGCGATCGCGTTTAATTGATTTTTTAACTTAATTGATAGCGGTCGAACAAGGCAGCACTTGTAAAAAGGTAAAACCACAGATTAGACCAAAAGTTAAACCAAAAATTAAACCAGAAGTTAGACAACGGGTTTAGAGAAACCGCTAGGAGAAATTGTATGGCGAACAGCTATGGCGCTCAGCAGATTCAGGTATTAGAAGGACTTGAGCCTGTTCGGAAGCGTCCGGGAATGTACATCGGTAGCACCGGGCCACGGGGCCTGCATCACCTAGTGTACGAAGTCGTGGATAATGCCGTCGATGAAGCACTCGCCGGTCACTGTAACTTCATTACCGCAGCTTTAAACGCCGATGGTTCGGTGACCGTAACCGACGACGGCCGCGGCATTCCCACAGATATTCATCCCACAACCGGCAAGTCAGCGCTAGAGACTGTGCTGACGGTACTCCACGCGGGCGGTAAGTTCGGCGGCGACAGCGGCTACAAAGTATCGGGCGGTCTGCACGGCGTCGGTATTTCGGTGGTAAACGCGCTTTCTGAATGGGTAGAAGTGACCGTTTGGCGCGAAGGCAAAGTACATCAGCAGCGATTTGAGCGCGGCATTGCGATTGGCTCGCTCAAAACTTCAAAGGGCAGCAGCAAAACGGGCACTGAAGTTTCCTTCAAGCCGGACTCGACTATCTTTACGCACACCGTCGAGTTCGAGTTTGAAACGCTAGAGCGCCGCCTAAAAGAGCTAGCCTACCTCAACGCGGGCGTAGACATTACCTTTACAGACTATCGTCTAGAGCTAATTAAATCCGATCAGCCTCGGGTTTCTCACTACTGCTACGAAGGCGGCATTAAAGAATACGTCGAGTACATGAACAGCGAGAAAGAGCCGCTGCACCCCGACGTTATTTACGTTAACTCCAATAAAAACGGCGTTCAGGTAGAGGCGGCGTTGCAGTGGTGCGGCGATGCCTTTTCCGATAACCTGATGGGCTTTGCCAACAACATTCGCACGGTAGATGGCGGTACGCACCTAGAAGGTTTGAAAGCGGTACTGACACGCACGATGAACGTGTTTGCCAAAAAGCGTAAAAAGCGTAAAGACGGCGAGTCGAACATGGCGGGTGAGAACATCCGTGAGGGCTTGACGGCGGTGGTTTCGGTGAAGGTGCCCGACCCTGAGTTTGAAGGGCAAACCAAGACCAAGCTGGGCAACACCGAAGTGCGCGGCATCGTAGACTCTTTGGTCGGCGAAGCTCTCAGCGAGTATCTGGACTTTAACCCAAGTGTGGCCGACGCCATTCTAGAAAAAGCGATTAACGCCTTCAACGCGGCAGAAGCGGCGAAGAAAGCGCGCGATTTGGTACGGCGAAAGTCGGTGCTAGAGTCTTCAACGCTGCCCGGTAAGCTGTCGGACTGTAGCTCTCGCGATCCGTCCGAGTCGGAAATCTTTATCGTAGAGGGCGATTCTGCGGGCGGTAGTGCCAAACAAGGGCGCGATCGCCGATTCCAAGCCATCCTGCCGCTGCGAGGCAAAATTCTCAACGTTGAGAAAACAGACGACGCCAAAATCTATAAAAACCATGAAGTTCAGTGTTTGATTACGGCGTTGGGTTTAGGCATTAAGGGCGAAGAATTCGATCCAGCGAACCTCCGCTATCATCGCATTTGCCTCATGACAGACGCAGACGTAGACGGCTCGCACATTCGGACGCTGCTGCTGACCTTCTTCTATCGCTATCAGCGCGACTTGGTCGATCAGGGCTATATATACATCGCTTGTCCGCCACTCTATAAGCTAGAGCGAGGTAAAAACCACACCTACTGCTACAGCGAAAAAGAGCTACAAGACGGCATTGCAGCGCTGCCTGATAATGCAAAATACAACGTACAGCGCTTTAAGGGCTTGGGCGAGATGATGCCGCAGCAGCTATGGGATACCACCATGAATCCGGAGACGCGAACGCTAAAGCGTGTAGAGATTGAGGATGCGGCTGAGGCGGATCGGATTTTCACGATTTTGATGGGCGATCGCGTAGCGCCGCGCCGTGAGTTCATCGAAACCTACGGCCCCCGACTCAACATGGCTGACTTAGACATCTAGGCGACATCTGGGCGACATCTAGGCGACATCTAGGCTGCAATTTCTAAAACAAGCAAAACCAAACCCTCTTCTATCTTCACTTAGAAGAGAGTTTGGTTTAAAAACACCCCTTGTTTTAAAAACACCCAATTTACTCGACTACTCGTATTATTTCTTGAAGAAATGCAGATTTTGTATCCTGCGATAGGCTTCTACGTGAAAAAATGTTGCGAAATCTTTCTTTGAATAGAGCATCATTCTAAGCTTTAAACTCAACGATTCTCATTTTGGACGCTTATCGTTGAAAGCGGGTTTCAGTAAGCACCGTCCTGCCGCAGACAAATTTAGTTTCCCTCTTGTTTTCCTAAAGTTTAGAGATTTTTACAACATGAGCACCAATTTAGCGACTCAGCTCCGCGAGGGCACTAAAAAAGCTCACACGATGGCCGAAAACGTCGGGTTTGTTCGATGCTTTTTGCGCGGTGTGGTCGAAAAGAAGTCCTATCGTAAGCTCGTCGCAAACTTTTACTACATCTACTCCGCGATGGAAGAGGAGCTAGAGAAGCACAAAGATCATCCCATTGTCTCCAAAATTTACTTTCCAGTGCTTAACCGTAAGGCAACGCTAGAAGAAGATTTGGCCTTTTACTACGGCAAAAACTGGAAAGATCAAATCTCACTTTCTAAAGCTGGAAAAAAGTACGTTGAGCGCATCCATGAGATTTCAGCAGATCAGCCCGAGCTATTAGTTGGTCACTCCTACACCCGCTATCTGGGCGACTTGTCCGGTGGCCAGATTTTGAAAACAATTTCTCAACGGGCCATGAACTTAACGGGCAGCGACGGCGTTGCTTTTTATGAATTTCCCTCTATTAAAGACGATAAAGCGTTTAAGGCTGAATATCGCGAGTCTCTGAATGAAGCGCCCGTAGATGATGCGACAGCTAACGCGATTGTGGAAGAGGCCAATGATGCGTTTGGCCTTAATATGGAGTTGTTCCAGGAGCTAGAAGGTAACTTAATTAAGGCCGTTGGCGTGATGCTGTTTAACAGCTTGACGGGTGGCCGTCGCCGGGGCAGCACTGAGCTAGCAACTGAGGGCTAGGTTTTCAGAACAAAACTTAGGCGAAAAGAGAAAGGGAGTTCTTAATTTTTAGGACTCTCTTTTTTGTTAACGTTCATTCAGCCTCACCTGCTAGAAATAGCCGTTGAGGTCGGTGAACCCATCGGCCAATCCAGCCGAATTGTATTTGCCAGGATCGAGAACGTAGAAAATAGCAAAGGAGATAGTTTTATGGTGAAGATTGTGGGCATAGGCGGTAGCTTAAGAGCCGATTCTTACAGCACGCAAGCACTGCGATTAGCGGTCAAACGAGCCGAAAGCTTAGGCGCAGAAGTAGAGATTTTAGACCTGAAAGAGATGACGCTGCCCTTTTGCGATGGCGGCAGCGACTACCCGGACTATCCAGATGTAGAGGTTATGCGCGCAGCGGTGACCGCAGCCGACGGGCTGATTATTGCGACGCCCGAGTACCACGGTAGCGTCAGCGGCGTGATTAAAAATGCGCTAGACCTGATGAGCTTTGACCATTTAGACGGTAAAGTCATCGGTATGATCAGCGTGCTGGGCGGACAGTCGAACAGCAACGCTCTCAATGATTTGCGCGTGATTATGCGCTGGGTTCACGCCTGGGTGATTCCCGAGCAAATTGCGATTGGGCAAGCCTGGAACGCCTTTGATAAAGCAGGTGAGCTGACCGATGAAAAGCTGTCGGAGCGGCTAGATGCGTTTGTGGAGAGTTTGGTTGAAAATACAAAAAAATTGCAATCATCTTAGCCCGTCAGCAGATCTTCTTCGGGGAAGCGAATGGCGGTGGGACTAGGATCGCCGAGTAGTGCTGATATCAGCAGCAAAATGCCGACTCTGCCGATATACATGATGGCGATGATAAATAGCTGTCCTAAGGTGGACAGCTCGGCGGTAATACCGGTAGACAGACCGACGGTGCCAAAGGCTGAAACGGCTTCGAACAAAATGCCAATGAAGCTGAGATTGGAATCGGTTGCGGAGATGCCGGTGGTGATGATGATGACGGTAATCGCTGAGGCCACCACCACGGCTAGCGCCTTAAGAACGCGGGCAGTGGGAATTTGGCGCTGGTAGCAGTCCACCTCGTCTCTGCCTCGTAGCGCGGCTAGGGTAGACATAATCAAAATGCGGGCCGTTGTTGTTTTGATGCCGCCGCCGGTACTGCCAGGGCTAGCGCCGATAAACATCAGCGCGATCGCTACAAATAAAGCACTAGTCTCCATCGCGCCAATATCAATGGAGTTGAACCCAGCGGTGCGCATCACCACCGATTGAAACCCGGCGAGCAGCACTTTTACGCCAAAACCTTTGCCTGCTAAAGTCGCTGGATTGTCGTACTCAATCATCAAAAAGGCGAGGGTGCCTAAAAGCAACAAAACGAGCGTAGTGCTCGTCGCAATGCGAAAGTGCAGAGTAAAAACGGTGCGTTTTTGTCGGCCTTGAAAGCGATCGCGCGCCCACAAAAACGCCTCCATAATCACCTGATAACCAATACCGCCCAAAATAATCAGCGCCGAGATAATCGCTATGGGCCAAGGATTTTCAGCATACTGCATCAGGTTATCGGGAAAGAGACTAAAGCCCGCATTGTTAAAAGCGCTAACGCTGTGAAAAATAGAGAGCCAGAGCGATCGCCCCAGCCCAAAATCGACAGTAAAAGTTGGCATTAATAAAAACGCCCCGGTTAGCTCAAAAATCATCGTCATAGAGATGATAGAAACCAGTAGCCTAGTGACATTCGCTAGTTCGGCAGTTTCCATCGCCTGCTGAATGGCCAGCCGATCTTTAAGACCCAGCCGCCGCCCAACTAGCAGCAGCAGCAGCGTGGTAGCCGTCATATAGCCCAGTCCGCCTAGCTGGATGAGCAGCAGCACAATGCACTGCCCAAAAGAGGAAAAGTAAGTCCCCGTATCCACGACAACCAGGCCCGTTACACAAACGGCTGAGGTCGCGGTGAATAGCGCCACCAGAGGACTGTTCCAGCCATCGCCGGTCGTAGAAAAAGGCAGCATCAACAGCAGCGTACCCACGGTAATCAGGGCCAAAAAGCCAGTGCAAATAGTTCTAGAAACAGTCATAGTATCTAAACAATCGTTTCTACTATTAAGACACTTAACGGGCTGAGCAGTTAGCAAGTTTGTGGACTTACTTCTAAAGCGCACGGCTTTTAAATCAAGGAGCCTTTAAACTAGAGACCTTTCAATTCTCAAAGACTGCCGAACCTCTTATGACTACATCCCTTTCCGAAAAAATTCAGCAGTTTTACGACGAGTCTTCGCCGCTGTGGGAACGCACCTGGGGCGAGCACATGCATCACGGATATTATGGCCCCACCGGTCAGCAGAAGAAAAACCGCCGTCAGGCCCAAATTGATCTGATAGAGGAAATGCTGAGCTGGGGCGGGGTGAATGAGGCCCAAACGATTTTGGATGTGGGCTGCGGGATTGGCGGCAGTACGCTGTATTTGGCCGAGAAATTTAAGGCGCAGGCGGTGGGCATTACGCTTAGTCCGGTGCAGGCAGAGCGGGCGGGCGATCGCGCCCAGGAAAAAGGCATTACGCTACAGGCATTCGAGAACTTTGGCGACCATCAGCTAGCCGTACAGTTTCAGGTTGCCGACGCCCTCAACACGCCCTTTCCAGATAATTCCTTTGATTTTGTTTGGTCTATGGAGAGCGGCGAGCATATGCCAGACAAGCTCGCCTTTTTGCAGGAATGCTACCGAGTGCTAAAGCCGGGCGGCACCTTTTTGATGGCGACCTGGTGTCATCGACCGACGCACACGCTGGCCGGGCCGTTGACGAAGAGCGAAGAACGCCATCTCAAACGGCTTTATCAGCTCTATCATTTGCCCTACGTCATTTCCCTTTCTGGCTATGGAACGCTGGCCGAAAGCGTCGGCTTTACCGACCTGGCGCTAGCAGACTGGTCGCGCCAAGTAGAGTTTTTCTGGCAAGATGTGGTGCAATCGGCGCTTGATCCGGCAGTAATTGCTGGAATTTTTGAGGCGGGGATGCAGACCATTCGCGGGACAGCCGCGATCGCGCTAATGACCACTGGCTTCAACCGAGGACTTATCCGCTACGGTCTGCTACGCGGCTCGAAAGAAAAGTAAATCTTGCTTTAATATTGCTTTAGTGGGTTCAATCTCCCTTTATTTTAATCTCACTTTATTTTGGCCCCCTTTTATTCAGGGGCCAAGGCTTACTTTTATGTTGATCATTGATCACAAATCTCAACAGCCGATGAAGTAGACACTTCAAAAAAACATCAGAAAATACGCAAAGGATTGAAGTATCAATGTAATTTTGGATACTTAAGGTTTACGATTATGCCGATTCATATAAAGTTTTGGTGACTATCAGCCGGAAGGCAGCGACTACGAATACAACAGTTTATAAACGCTGGTAAGCTAGCGCGTGAATACTCTTAGTTTCACCGCTTCGTCCTTCGTCTATTTTTACTTGAATCTATTTTTATTTGAATCTATTTTTATTTGAATCTCTATGCCAAACTCTGGGGTTCTATGCTGGGCGCAGATGCGTATTTAACCAAGCCCGCCGATCCGCAACAACTAGCGCAAACTGTCGAACAACTTGTCACTTCGACCTCACGCCCATAAGCCATTTCTCATATAACAACGACTTGGAAAAGTTGTACATGCTGATGAGCGAACGGTAGCGAGATCGAGCCTTCTCGCCATCAAACAATAGCTCGGAGGAGATCAGCCCTCAGAATTGATCCGCTAGGACTCACGCCTCTACCGCCAGACAACCGCCCGCGAAGAAGCCGTATCGCCCCATCAAACTCAACTCCTGCAGCGCTTTCAGGTGCAAGCTAGCCTCAGCCTGCCGATTTTTGCTGCCAATCAGCTCTGGGGACTGCTCGTGGTTCAACAGTGCGAAGCAGCTAGAACCTGGCAGAAAAAAGAAATTGGGTTGCTATACCAAACCAGCACAGAACTAATGTTGCACCTCCAAGCTCATGAACTAGAACAACAAATTAAAAACGAACTCGCAAGGGGAGAAACCCTAGCAGACGTTACTCAAACTAATTGACACCCTATAGCCTGGGTAGCTTTTTTGTCTAAACCTCTCCTTCTTCTGTCCGGACTATTGTATAACAAAGCGCTGTCTGCAAGGGCTGAGGCTTGGTATGAAAGGCAAGAGCGGGTCGGCTATAAAGAAAGTTCTACGTTGTTAACGGGATGGAAGAAAGAAGCTGAATTCGCTTTCTTGAATGAAGTGAGCTGCGTTCCCCTTCAGCAGGGCTTGCGCCACCTTCAGCAGGCTTTCAGCAACTTCTTTGCGGGGCGGGCCCAGTACCCAAACTACAAAAAGAAGCGCAACGGCGGCAGCGCCGAGTTTACTAAGTCGGCGTTTAAGTACAGAGAAGGTCAAGTCTACTTGGCTAAATGCGCTGAGCCATTGCCGATTAGATGGAGTCGGCTGTTGCCCAAAGGCGCTGAGCTATCCACCATCACCGTAAAGCTTTCGCCTGCGGGTCGATAGACAGACCAAGATCCATAAGCTGCACAAAGCTCAAAAAGCCCTTAGCCGCAAGGTAAAAGGGTCTAACAATCGGCACAAAGCAAGACTGCGCGTAGCGCGGGTTCACGCTGAGATTGCCAACGCTAGAAAAGATATGCTTCACAAGCTGAGGACTCAATGGGTGCGAGAAAACCAATTGATCGCCGTCGAGGACTTGGCTGTGAAAAACATGGTGAAGAACCATAAGCTTGCTCAGGTTATCAGTGATGCTAGCTGGGGTGAGTTGGTGCGACAGCTTGAATATAAGTGTGAATGGTACGGGCGCAAGCTGGTCAAGATTGACCGTTGGTTCCCAAGTTCCAAACGCTGCCATTCTTGCGGTCAAACCGTTGAAAAGCTGCCGCTGCGTATCCGTGAATGGACTTGTCCTAGTTGCGAGTGTCAGCATGATAGAGATATCAACGCAGCGAAGAATATATTAGCCGCAGGTCGTGCGGTGTTAGTCTGTGGAGCGAGCGTAAGACCTGACAGAGCCTAGCTCTTGACGGCGGCGGCTTTGAAGCAGAAACCCCTAAGCGTAAGCTAGGGAATTCCCGCTCCTTTAGGACGGGGCGTAGTCAAAAACAACAGTCGTTGCCCCTAGCCTTCACCCTCTTGTCTTCTTCATCCGTAATTTTATGAAGCCGCACGATTTCGTGTCCGGAGCTTGGGCAGCCTATCGCTAAATCGCGTTACTAAATCGCGTTAATTTTGCTCGATAACGCCGCCCTGAACGCGCCGAACCCGCGGTGTATCAAATGGATTAGTATCGCCTACCCAGCTAAAGTTGCTCAGGCGAAGGCCGATAGATCCTGAACTTTGGGCGTCGTCGTAGCGCAGCAGGATGCCATAGGTGCGACGACTATACTCCAAGCTATAAATAGTTTCGATGGTACGACCGCCTCCCAGGCTGAAGGCCGTTTCAAATCCGATGATAAAAGGGCCGTAAAGCTGCTGGGCTACGCCAACGGTCAACACGTTGCGATCTACTTCTCGGTCAAACAAAAAGGGTGAGCTTGCGCCGCCAATAAAAGATTGAGAGTAGCTAACGCTGTATCGAGTGTAGTCGCCAAAATTGCGGGAGAGATGACCGATCTGACCTTCTATGCCAATATCGGCGATCAGGTTTTCTTGGTCGTCGCCGCTGCTGTAATAGGTGCCTGTGCCTCGCAGACCTGTCCTGAGATCTAGATAGGGAACGATGGGTTCTGGAGTAAAGCGTAGCCCTTCGTCTTGAGTCGGTGGCTTGGGCTGGCCTCGCCACAGATTGAAGGTTTGGGAGAGGGCGGCGCTGGCTTGATAGCGGCCTAAGCTAATGCGTCCGGTGTTCGATCCGCTAGAGAGTAGCAGATCGTCCCGGTCAGTTTCGGCGTTAATGAACTGGGCGCTGGCCTGATAGGTCAACTGAAGGCCGCTGTCGTTGAGGGCTATATCAGGTGAGAGTAGCACGGCTCCAAAGCTAGACTGTACATCTTGAAAGCCGAGCGAGCCATTGAAGAGGCGCTCGCGGTAGCCATATTGTAGGGCGAGTCGATGATCGCCGATTCGCTGTTCGGCGCGGATGCTGGTGCGCAGATTTTCGGTGATGTCGTTGAGGTCGAGGCTGGTGAGGTCGGCGGTGCCGTTGACGGTGGTGCGCTCGGAGAGGCGGGCGTTTAGCTCGGCGGTGCCGCCAAAGTTATCTAGCGCGAAGGGGCTGCTGTTTTGATTGCCAAAGGCTTTGCCTAGGGAGTACTGCGGCGTGACTGATAGATTGACGTTGTTTGATCTAACGAGGGGTACTTTGCGTCCGATGAAGAGGCCACCGCGATCGCGTCCATCGATCCCTATCTGCACGGGCACCGGGTTCAAATCATCTGGGTTAACGCCCCCTTCCGCTCCTCGGCTTAGCAGAATACGCCTGCGAAACAAAGGAATAGACAGTCCCTGGTCGAAGACTAGTCGAGGCCGTTTGAACAGCAGCTCGTCTTGCGTGGCCGAAATATTTCGCAGGGTGAGCCGGTCGGTGCGCAGCTCTAGCTCTGGAGGTGAGAATGGATCGTTAGTAATGCGCACATCTTCAGCGACCCAGCCTTCTACATCAAAAGCTAGCTCTGTAGTCTCAAACCTGAGCTGCCGGAGCTGACCGGAATTTCCGCCCAGGGTTTCGGCGTCCGCATTGCTGGTGATTTGTACGCTGCCATCGCTGTCTACTTCTAAGTTGCGGTTAATAGGATCGTAAACGCTGCGGAGCGATCGCGTACGCGGATTAAACGGTGAGGATAAATCGCTGGCCAACTCAGGAAAATACAGCGTTCCGACCGCGTTGCCCACTGTGCCAGACTGCTGAATAAAGTTGTATTCGGCGCTGCTACCGCGAATGAGCTGAGAGCCGCGCGTGAGCAGTACGTCACCTTTGGCCAGCGTATAGCGGTTGACCAAATTAACCCACAGCTCGTTGGCCTCAATGATGGCGTCGTTAAGCTCTAGCAGAACGTTGCCGCGAGCGGTAATAATTTGCGTTTCGGGGTCGTATTCTTGGTAGTCGGCGCTGAGCTTGAGGCGAGAGGCAAATTCTGCGGGCGTTAGTTCTTCTGGCGTGGGCGATTCTGCGGGCGCTGGCTCCTCTACGGGAATGGGATCGAGCTTAATTTCTGTGCTAGGTCTGTTGCTGGGGACTGGTTCGGCGGGAACTGGTTCGGCGGGAACTGGCTCGGCGGGAACTGGCTCAGCAGGGAGGTTGTCTGGGGTGGGTTCGATATCCTCGGTTGCAGGCTCTAGTGCCGGTAGGCCATTTTGAGCGAGGGAAAATCGAGGTTCGGCTAAATGCTCCAGTAGAAATGTATTCGCTGAGGAATCCGCCGCCGGTTGACTCGGCGGGGGGTCGCTAGCGTCGAGCAGTCCGTCTAAGAAGTTTTTGGGTTCGACAGGTGGGGCGATCGCCAGTAGCTCCGGCGGTAGCTCGCCCTGAGAATTGGTCTGGGGATTGGCCGGAGAATTTGACTGAGAATCTAACTGAGAACTGGTTGGAGCCTTTGACTGAACGCCTAGCCGCTCGCTAGCAACATGCTCGACGGGCTGATGCACAGCAGGTTCGGGTGGTAGATCGAAATAAACCATCCGCTCAACTATTTCTCCTTCGAACCATGGCTCTATTGCTGCTCTTCTATTGCTGCTCTATTGCTTTATCGCTTGCTTTATCGCTCACAAAAACAGCCCGGCAAAGCGGGCTGGTCTCGTTAATATTAGATTGATCCAGGTGAGATAAATCTGCATTGTGCCTGTTCGCACAGGTGTCTATTCGAGTGACGTTTATGCGAGAGGCTGTTTATTTCGAGCCGATGTTTACTCGAAGTCGCCGCCGCCTGGGTTACGAGCAGGGTCTCCACTGAGGAAACCAAAGACAAACAGGCCGACGAAAAAAGAGATCGTGAGATAGACAACGATTTTGAGCGTGACCATTTTTTCTATTCCCCAAGCGAACATTTAGATATTCTGTAATTGTATCGCACTGTACTCCACTCCACGCGGGCGATCGCTCTCCCCATCCTCATTAAGTCCGCATTAAAGACCGACCGAAGAGTCTGAAAGCACTATGATTAAGTGCGTTGAGAATCGTAAACTTATGTAACCGAAGCGATAGTTAGTCCTGGCCCATCCTGGCTCAAATAGACTCGCTTGCAAGACAAAATTTTGATGAGGGCCGGTTCTTTGTCTAGCTGATCAGCCAGCGCTACCGTTGGCTCGCCCATTTCAATTTCACCAATGCCCAAAAAGATCTGTGTCTCTGCATCTAGAATTCGCAGAGGGGCAGAAGGCGAACCCTCAGAGACTGCGGCTATCTCGTCCCGTCCGGTTCCCGTCATCTGGTCTGATAGGGGCAGTTTTTGACCCATGCGCCAGCGGCGAGCGAGATCTGGGGGGAGGGCGATCGCCTGCAAATGCTGCACCGCCTGTCCAGCCGCGACTGGCTCTAACTGGCCTGTCTGCAAAGCCTGCTCTATCTCTTCGAGCGTGATGCTATCGGCCAAATCGAATCCGCTGCTGTGAGTGCGCACCAGATTTGCCAGGGTGGCCCCAGTGCCCATCGCTATCCCCAAGTCGCGCGCCAGTGAACGAATATAAGTGCCGGGGCCGCAGACAATATCTAGCGTGAGTTCGGCCTGCTCGCCCGGCTGCCAGCCCTGACTTTTTAGCTGATGAATGGTGACCCGGCGAGTCGGGACTTCGACGGTTTTTCCCTGCCGGGCCAGGTGGTAAAGCCGCTTGCCCTCTACCTGAATGGCGCTGTAAATCGGCGGAATTTGATCGATCTCGCCTAAGAAGTGCGGTAAAGCCGCTTCTATATCTGCTAGCTTTAGCGCCGCCGCCGACTGCTGAGTGACGATGTCTCCTTCGAGATCGTCTGTGGCTGTGGTCACCCCAAAGCGAACGACCGCCTGATACGCCTTGCCGTCGGGTAAATATTGCAGCAGCCGAGTAGCCTTGCCGACTGCAACGGGCAGCACTCCGGTCGCCTTGGGATCTAACGTGCCGCCATGGCCAATTTTTTGGGTATTAAGCAGGCGTCGTAGCCGGGCTACGCAGTCGTGAGAAGTCCAGTCGGTCGGTTTGTAGAGGTTGATAAACCCGTTGATGGCAATCATTTAAAAAGAAAAATGGAAAGAGAAAAATGGATAAGAAAAGTTATATAGAAAGAGAAACTAAGCAGGGAGAGACGCTAAGACTATTTGGGTGTGGCTGGGCTTCCTTGGAGGCGTTCTAGTTCGCGGGCGATCGCCTGTTCCAACGCCTGAATAGCACTATCCGATCCTTGCGATCGCAGGCTAGCTGCTACGCTTTCACGAGTGAGGCTAGTCACAAAACTAAGCGGAATTTCGGGTTCGCTGATACGCGTGGTAAAGGCACTGCTTAGCACAGGTCGATAGCGCTCGTCGCCTAAGAGGTAGAGGCTCAAGAAGGCTAGACTCATTTTTTGCGTGTAGCGTTGGGCGATCGCTGGATTCGGGCCAATGACCTGCGCCGGTAGATCAAACGTTTCGCGACCCGAGATGCCCAGCGTAGAAAAGTGCGTGCCCCCTTCCATCACCAGCAGATAGCGATCTCAATCAGCGAATTGTCGCCTTACGCTACGCATTCCTGCGAGCAGAGGAACTAGGAACCACCGAAGAAGCTGGCAGCGAAGGCTATTGGAACATATTTCAACAAACCTTAGAGCCACTTCTCGCCCCCATCAACAACTCTGAAGAAGAGTTAAGCACCTATAAAAAGCGTGTTGAAAATTTGGAAAAATTTAAAAAACTATTTT
>JBBSOB010000050.1:0-20820 GCA_038260205.1 Phormidesmidales cyanobacterium | reverse complement strand
GCGGAATTACACGTATCTCGAATAGGGGTCAATCTGGTATGCAAAACTTAATTGTTATCACCGACTTAGAGCCAGTAGGGCAGCGCTCACAGTACCGGCCAGTTGCAGTTCGTCAGGTCAATATTTTACCTACTTTCTTAAGCTCTCGGCTGACTGCTTGGCGCAAGTCTTGCCGGTGAACCCTCCTACTGCCGCGTGCCAGGGCTTGCAAACAGCAGTATTGAACAACATTCATGATATCCGCGCCAGATAGTTCGTATTCGTCGGCGATCGCTGATATGTCAATGTCGTCATGGAGGGTAATTTGGGGTGGAAAAGCAAGCTGCCAAAGTCGGGCTCGCCCCTCGGCATCGGGCAGTGGAAAGTGAATAATAGACTGAAATCGCCGCACAAAGGCATCATCGATATTGTTCTTTAAATTAGAGGCAAGGATCACCAAGCCATCGTAGTTTTCTATCCGTTGCAGCAAATAACTGACTTCCTGGTTGGCATATTTGTCATGAGCATCTCGCACCTGGGCACGCTTGCTAAAGAGAGCATCGGCTTCATCAAAGAACAATATCCATCCTTTGCTTTCTGCTTGAGTGAACAAACGGGCCAAATTCTTTTCGGTTTCACCAATAAACTTAGAGACCACCATCGAGATATCAATTTTATATACTTGTTTTTGGGTGTACTTGCCCAAAAGATTCGCCGTGAGGGTTTTACCGGTTCCAGGTGGGCCATAAAACAAAGCTCTGTAGCCCAGTTTGAGCTTACGCTTCATGCCCCAGTCGTTTAGCAGGGTGGGGCTGTGGGTAATCCAGGTTTGCAGCTCTTGAATATGTTGGCGAGTTTGAGACGTGAGCACCAGATCGTCCCATTCTAGGGGGGTGGTGATGCGCTGTGCCGGGAAACGAATGCTGAATTGGGGTGGGGCTAATGCACCCTGCATAAACAAATGGATATAGTCGGGCGATAATATCAAAGGCGCACTCATGACCGGTTCGCCAGCGGCCTCCGTTGGTTGGAGAAACAAAACGTTTTGCTGGGCGAAGAGATGACTGGGGCTAAAGAGCTTGTGAAAGTGGATGCGATCGCGCAACTCGCCGCCGCCCAAGATGAAGAGCACCGTTTCTCCAGTCGGCAAAAAACCGCGATGGGCCTTGCCCCGCCAGCCGCCAATTTGGGGATAGTCACCCGCGCTAGGTAACTTGGCTACGATCGCCTGATCAAAAAAATCGGGCTGAAGGTGAGGAGCCAGCGCGATGACAAGGGTGAGCTGCTCAAAAATATCTAACTGATGCGCGTTTACAAACCGAGAGAGCGCTGTGTCGGCCAATAGCCAGCCGCTGGGCGGTGCAGGCAGTGCCGCTGTAGTAGGCAAACCATCGGCAAAATAAGACGCTAGCCGCCACTGAATGACGGTAGCCAAGTACTGAAGCGCATCTTGAAGCACCCGAACGTCAGCGATCTCGGTGGCATTCATGCGGGCTTCCTTAAAAACAGAGTAAAAAATATGATAAAGAAGAAGAACATCCTACAAAGCTTAAGAACTACTGAATTTCAACAGGTTTTTCATCCGTAGAAAGGATTTTCTAAGAGGTCACTTTTATACATCAAAAATCATATTCACTAAACTTATGCCTGCTGTTTATGGATAAAAAATAAAGCTTTTGAGTGTAATTGAAAACTTATCGCATAGTATTACCAAAGAACGCTGCTTGATAAAGCTTTTTTGTCTTTTCTGCCTGTATTTCATATTTTTATCAACATCGTTCCTCACTTCAATATTAACTTTTGAAAATCAATTGAGAAACCCTCTGGCCTAACTTACGCACATGTGGTGAACTCAATATAGACGCTGTCAGTAGACATGCTGTAAGGACAGGACTTAGTTCAATAACATGCTGTCAATCAATAACAGGCTTGTTTCTCCTAGCCTGTACAACTTCTAACAACCTTATGATTTTTGATGCGTTAGAACTTATGCGAATGGCGCTTGAAGACTACATTCAAGAGGTAGAAGAGCTGGCTCGTGGTCAAGGCATTGTGCTGTTAGGCAATATTGCGATGGCGGGAGATCTAGGGGGAACTCAAGACGATATGAGCGAGCATATTGTTATGAGTTTGATCAATATGCAAGAAGACGTTACTCTCAAAAATTCTCCTCACTATCGCACAGAAAATGGGCGTACGATCTATCAAAATCCGCCGGTTAATTTAAACCTGTATATTTTATTTTCAGCGCTTTATAGCAAAAATTATGACACTGCGCTAAAGCGACTCTCTAGAGTTGTTGAGTTCTTTCAATGGAAGAAAGAGTTCTCGATGGCCACCACCCCAGGGCCAAATGCAATTTCAAAAGATGTGCGAATTTTACCCGATCTCTATACCCTTGATTTTGATCAGCTCAATCAGCTATGGGGGTCGCTAGGAGGAAAACAGGTGCCCTTTGTGATGTATCGCACCCGACTGGTCGCCATTGATGCCCAGAAGCGACAGGCTGAAGGCGAAACGATTACGCAGCAAGACTATAACTTGAGGGGCGGACGATGACAGTGTGTTTTCAACCCGTCCTCAAGCTGGAGATTTGGCACGACTATTGGCTCGCTCCGCCCGCCGATTTGACCACGCTGCCAACCCCCTGGGTTTCTCCGTCGGCACATTTGAGCAGCTTGCCCAGCTCATACAACATTTCTCAGACCCTTGCCTTGCGGCCCACCCGAGAGTGTCAAGCTGTTTTACGCCAGTTGCGCTGGTTTATCCGTCCCCAAGCCTACGGGGCTATTTTGCTAGCTCAGGTGGATGTAGAGGAAGACCATAGGGCTGCTGACAAGGCGATCGCCCTCACGCCGTTTGTGCCGATTGAGCGAACCACGCGACTAACGTTTTGGCTAGAAGTGCGCGATCGCAATTTTGCTAACTACACCGATCTCTCACTGCTGACCCCCCGCGATCGCATTTACTATTTCTCCAATCGCTTCGGCCAACCCACCGACGAGCAGCTTTCCCTCACGGCCAGTCAGTATGTCTCTGCTGAAGATACGTTGCCGCGCCAAGGCCCATCACTAACCCACACAGTTCCACAGGTGAAAACAGGGCGTGATTCCTTTGTTTATTTTGATCCGATGGCGGGACGCAATGCCTTTGCACTGGTCGAGATTACCTTGAATCGACTGTTGAATGAACAAGGAGAGATCCCGCCGCCTCAGCCGAAGACCTATCGCATTCACTTCAAAAATCGAGCGACCCGCTGGCGATATCATTGCGATCGCCCGCATGGGTTTTCTAATGACAGCGGCCCCGTACCCTTTGTCGGGATGCCGCCCCAAAAAATGTCCGTTCCGGTTAATGTTATTGATCGTCAAACCTATGCCACCCAAGACCCTATCGGCCTTAGCTACTATCGACAGCCCAACCAGCCCTTTACCGACCCAAAAGGCAAGCGCCTGGCCGCCCCGAGCAGCGCCATGATTGTGCCCCAAACGCAGCTCACAGACGACGGCACTCAAACCGTTACCGCCATTTATTCCGACATTTACCTATAGTTTGTCACCCATCTCACTACTATGCCGAGCACTTTTAAGACCCCAGGCGTTTACATTGAAGAAATTTACAAGTTTCCGCCCTCTGTGGCCCAAGTAGAAACCGCCATTCCCGCCTTTATTGGCTATACCCAAAAAGCAGAGGTTAGAGGGAAAGACTATCACAAGCTGATGGAAGAGCCTGATACAGCTCCCGATGCAGGCGGAGCAACTCCCGATGCAGGTGGAGCAACTACGGGTACAGCCGATCCGGTGAAAGCGGCCCCGGTAAAAGCCCTGACGGGCAATCCCGTCCCGATTAGAATTACCTCTCTCCTAGAATATGAGCAGTTTTTTGGCAAGGCTGAACCAGAGAGCGATTCGCTCACAGCAACGGTCACAGCCTTTGGCGAGGTTAGCGCCGCTATTGGCGAGCCGTCACCTCATAATATGTACTATTCTCTTCAGGCCTATTTTGCCAATGGGGGTGGCCCAGCCTACATTGTGTCGGTCGGGAAAACAGCCCCTCAGGCGCAAGCTGCTGCCATCCAAGCAGGACGACTGAATGCAGGACTTGAGGCAATTGAAAAAGAAGATGAAATCACCTTAATTGTCTTTCCCGAAAGCCTGTCGCTCAGCACCGCAGATTCTAAAGGTTTGTACGATGCCGCACTGGCTCAATGCAACAAGTTGCAGGATCGCTTTGTAGTCATGGATGCCGAGCTAGATGCGCCCAATACATCTATATTTGACGCCGCCCAAAGCTTTCGTAGCGACGGCATTAGCAACGACAATTTGAAGTATGGGGCAGCCTACGGCCCGCGTATTCAAACTATTTTTGACTACCGCTATGACCCCAGTGGTGTAAAGCTGACGTTGCCTGCGATGAAGGATGAAAATGGCCAAAAAGTTATTGATTTGAACGGTGAGCCCGTCAAGGACAAAACCCTGGCCGACATCGATCCTGCTGTGGCTAGCGACTATGGACAATTCTTTCCGCTAATTGAAAGTGCGATCGCCGCGCTGCCTGTCGTCTTACCAGCGGCTCCGCTCGTCGTCGGCGCGTATGCCAACACCGACAGCACCCGTGGCGTGTGGAAAGCCCCTGCAAATGTCAGCTTAAAATCGGTGATTGGCCCCACCCTAAAAATTAGCAATGCAGAACAAGAGAATCTAAATTTAGACACCACCGGCAAATCTATCAACGCCATTCGGGCTTTTACGGGCAAAGGCACGCTGATTTGGGGGGCGCGTACCCTGGCGGGCAATGATAATGAATGGCGCTATGTGCCCGTGCGGCGGTTCTTTAACATGGCCGAGGAATCGATCAAAAAAGCAACCGAACAGTTTGTCTTTGAACCCAACGATGCCAATACCTGGATAAAGGTGAAGGCGATGATCGAGAACTTCTTGATTCTGCAGTGGCGAGCCGGAGCGTTGGCAGGCGCTAAGCCAGAGCAGTCCTTCTATGTGAAAATTGGCCTGAATGAGACGATGACCGCGCTGGATATTTTAGAGGGCCGTATGATTGTTGAAATTGGCATGGCGGTCGTCAGGCCCGCAGAGTTTATTATTCTTAAGTTCTCTCACAAAATGCAAGAGAGCTAACTTCAACGCTGTTCGGCCTGTTGACACTTTCAATCTAGTTTCCGCTCGTTTATTTACCCTCCCACAATTACTATGGCTGACTATCCCTTACCTAAGTTCCATTTCCAGGTTGAATGGGGCGGTGCTCGCCTCGGATTTACAGAAGTCTCGGGTCTCGATATTGAAACTGAGGTGATTGAATACCGAGAAGGCAGCATGCCCGAGTATCATTCTTTAAAAATGCCAGGTCGCCAAAAGTTTGGTAATGTCACCATGAAGCGAGGCACCTTTCAAGGCGATGCTGACTTTGTAACCTGGTGGAATACGGTGGCGCTCAACACCATTGAACGGCGCGATCTGACGATTAGCTTGCTGAATGAAACCCACGAACCGACGGTGGTGTGGAAGATTAAAGCCGCTTGGCCGACGAAAGTACAATCGACCGACCTTAAAAGCGATGGCAATGAAGCGGCGATTGAAACCATTGAAATTGCCCATGAAGGCTTAAACGTTGAGTACATTTGATCAGTGACTTAAATAAGTTGACTCATTTAACGCCATGCGTACCTATCCACCCGTTAGCTTCTTTTTTAATGTGATTTTTCAAGGGGAAGGTTTGGATAAAGATCCGGTGGAAAGCCGTTTTCAGAGCGTCACCGGGCTAACGGTGGATTTGGAGACGGAATCTTTGAAAGAAGGAGGCGAAAACCGATTTGAGTACGCACTGCCGACCAGGGCTAAATACAGCCCGCTTGTTTTAAAGCGAGGCATTGTCAAAAACTCTAAGATGTCGCAGTGGTGCAATGACGCGATTCAAAATCTTGATATCAAGCCGGTTCACTTGCTGGTTAATCTTCTAAACGTTGATCGGCCCGATAGCACTAAGCCCCCCGGTGGTGTTGAGCCGTTGATGAGTTGGAAGGTGATCAACGCTTGGCCCAAAAAATGGTCGGTTTCAGATTTCGATGCAGAGAAGAGTGCGATCGCGATTGAATCGTTAGAGCTAAACTACCAATATTTTGAGGTAATCAAGTAACCATGCCCTTAGAAATTAGAGAACTGGTGATTAGAACAACCGTGGCCGGAGGTGATTCTCGCCCCTCAGATAGTGGCAGCCTCAGTGAGGCTAGCCAGTCTGCCATTATTGCCGCCTGCATTGAACAAGTGCTGGCCATTCTTCAGGCTCGCCGTGAGCGCTAGTGATTGTTTAAGAATCTTCCGAGGCTACTATTGAGGCTGCTATGACGGGTGAATTGAGTAAAGTTGAAATCCGAGCCTTTAAAGATAAAAGCTATACCCAGCAAATCGGCAAATTTGAGTTGCCGATTAATCCAGAGCAGTTTTCCCAATCCTTTAAAGTCTCTTACGACCGGCAGCAAGCTGCAGGCTCCCAAGGCAACGACCCGGCCTTTAAGGTCACGCTGCCAGAAGAACTAACGCTCGATTTTACCTTTGACGGCACAGGCGTGGTGCCCGTGAAAGGCAAACCCAACACCTTTCATAAAGACGTGACCACCCAGGTAGAAGATTTTTTGGCCCTGGCATATTTGATGAACAGTGCTACTCACAAGCCCAACTTTTTACGGCTGCTGTGGGGCAACGCCACCTTTGGCGACAGCAATAGCTTTGACTGCTTGCTCAACGATCTCAAAATTAACTACACGCTTTTCTCCCCCAACGGCAAACCCCTTCGCGCTAAGCTCAGTGCCACCTTTACCAGCTACGTCGAAGCCAACCGACGCATCCGCGAAGAAGGCAAACAATCTCCAGACGTCACCCATATTCGCACCGTCACCGCCGCAGACACCCTTCCCGAAATGACCCAGCGCATCTATGGCGACCAGTCCTATTACTTACAAGTTGCCAAAGCCAACGGCCTGATCAACTTCCGGCGGCTAAGATCTAGCACCACCCTCCAGTTCCCCCCCATCGCCAAAACCTCCATCTAGCTAGCCCTCCTCTTTCTTCGCTCCCTTCCCCCCTTCTTCCAAATGCCCAGCCGCCTCATCCCCCAAAACTCCGTCTACGACATCGCCACCTTCAAATTGCTGTCAGACGGCAAAGACATCACATATAACTATGCGGTGCTTTCCATATCGGTGACTCGCGAAGTTAACCGAATACCGACAGCGCGGATTGTGCTGAGCGACGGATCAGCCGCCGAAGAAACTTTTGAGGCCAGTGCAGGCAGCGACTTAATTCCTGGTAAAGAACTGGACATCGCCTTTGGCTATGACGGCAACGACAAAACCGTTTTTAAGGGAATTGTGCTTAAGCATGGCGCAAAGGTTAGCGCCACAGGTGATTCTTTTTTGATTTTGGAGTGCAAAGATCCGGCCTTTGCGTTGACGCTCAGCCGACGCAGCCGTCACTTTAAAGAGGTAAAAGATAGTGAGGCGATCGCCACCCTCTTTAAAGACTACAGCACCGTCTCTGCTAGGGTAGAAGCGACCGGCATCAAGCATCCCGAAATTGTGCAATACTACGCCACTGACTGGGACTTTATGCTGTCTCGCGCCGAGATGAACAGCCAAATTATTTGGGTTGATGACGGCAAGGTGAATGTGAAAGCACCCACCACCAGCGGCACTGAAATGGTCACCCTCACCTATGGGGCCAACATCTTAGAAATTGACGCTGAAATTGACGCTCGCGATCAGTATCCAGGAGTTACGGCTCAAGCCTGGGACTACGCTGGCCAATCATTAACCGAGGTGACGGGCAAAGAGCCCACCGTAAATGAACAGGGTAATCTCTCGGGGAAACAACTGGCCCAGGTGAGCCGTGTCAAGCAGCTAGAGCTACGCCATGGCGGTCTGCTGCTGAAGGCGGAACTTCAGGCATGGGCCGATGCCCAACTGCTCAAAAGTCGGCTCGGTAAAATTCAAGGACGGGTTAAGGTGAGAGGCTTTCAAGCGGCCCAGCCCGATGCCTTAATCAAACTAGAAGGAATGGGCGATCGCTTCAATGGTCTAGTGTATATTTCGGGCATTCGCCACGAGCTAGACAGCGGTACCTGGGTCACCCATTTGCAAATGGGACTCAACCCTCAGTGGTTTTATAAAGAACCTGACATTGTAGAACGTCCGGCGGCAGGGCTGTTGCCGGGGGTCAACGGCCTGCAAATTGGCGTGGTAGTCAAATTAGAAGGCGATCCAACCAAAGATGATCGCGTGCTGGTTTCAATCCCGATTGTCGATCAGAAAAATACGGCGTCCACCTGGGCCAGAGTCGCTACTTTGGATGCGGGCAAACAGCGCGGCTCTTTTTTTCGCCCGGAAATTGGCGATGAGGTAGTTTTAGGCTTTATCCAGGATGATCCGCGTCATCCGGTGATTTTAGGAATGCTCAACAGCAGCAAAAATCCCGCGCCAATACAGACGAAAGACGTCAACAACGAGAAAGGCTTTACGACCCGTTCGGGGATGAAGGTGCTGTTTGACGATGAGAAAAAAGTGATGACGCTCGAAACCCCAGCGGGTAACAAAGTGGTGCTCTCTGATGAGGAAAAGAGCATTACTTTGAGCGATCAAAACAACAATACGGTCGCGCTAAACAACCAGGGCATTAGCCTCAAAAGCCCTAAAGACATCACGCTCGAAGCCACTGGCAAGCTGATACTCAAAGCCACTCAGGACGCCACTTTAGAGGGGCTAAATGTGACCGCCAAGGCCAACACGCAGTTTAAGGCTACCGGGAACGCGGGCGTAGAGGTTTCGACCAGTGCGATCGCCATTCTCAAAGGCTCTTTAGTGCAAATTAATTAAAGGAGAGACATCACCCCATGGGAAAACCCGCCGCCCGACTAACCGACATGCATGTGTGCCCCATGCAAACCCCTGGCACACCGCCCATTCCCCATGTAGGCGGGCCAGTAATCGGCCCAGGGATCCCAACGGTGCTGATTGCAGGCATCCCGGCGGCTGTGCTAGGTGATAGCTGCACTTGCGTAGGCCCGCCCGACAGTATCATTTTGGGCTCTGCCACCGTATTGATTGGGGGGAAGCCTGCGGCTCGACTCGGCGATCGCACTGCTCATGGGGGCTCAATTGTGTTGGGTGCCCCCACGGTTTTGATAGGAGGTTAGCGGCTGTGGTTGATTCGGTGATGAGGTCTGCGGGCAATAGAGATTTGGCCTACCTAGGCACAGGCTGGGGCTTTCCACCCACCTTCGACAAAGCCGCTCGTCAGGTCGTGCCCGTCAGCGGCGAGGCAGACATTCGCGAAAGCCTAGAGATTTTGCTCTCTACCCGCCTGGGTGAGCGGGTGATGCAGCCGACCTATGGCTGCGATCTCACTGAGCTGATGTTTGAACCCCTGAGCCCAACAGAAAGTAGCCATATTAAGGAGCTGATTCGCACGGCTATTCTTTACAACGAACCGCGCATCAAGCTGGAGTCTTTGGACTTGCAGCTCGACCAGCAGTTAGAAGGAGTGGTGAATATTCAGATAGACTACCTGGTGCTGAGTACCAATTCGCGCTTTAGCTTTGTGTATCCCTTCTATCGGCAGGAGGGCATTGATTGAGATGAATGCAGCCTTTAGTACAGCCTCTACCAATGCGCAAACGGATGCGCGAGAAACCCAGAATCCTCTAGTGCGCGATGGGGCTGCTCAGCCGCAGCGACAGACTCGGGCGCTTCAGCCAGACTATGTTCAGGTTGATGAAAAAGACCTGGCTGATTTTTTAATATTTGCGCATGATTTGAGCTGCCGTATCCATTACACCAATATTGAGAATCAGCCTGATGGCGACTGGCAGGCTTTTTTCGAGCGCAGCGCAGCGGTTCAAATTGCCCGCATTAGCAAAACCCAACCCGACACCCGGCGCGATCAGTATGACAAGGCGTTAAACGAGCTGCTTGACGCTTGGCATTTCCCTGAGAACACTTTCTCTGAGAACGCTACAGAAGACCTTTCTCAGACGGTAGCGGACAGCGATTCACCCGTGGCCGATTTGTCTACCCAGCTTGCGAGTTTGGAAACATTGTTCAATGTTTATACTCAGCTCCTCAAAGATCTTCAAACGTGGTATTGGGGCTTAGCTGACGGCAGCGATCTAAAGGCGACCTTCAGGGCGATTGTTACAACAAACCTGCCTGCGCCGCTCAAGAGCCTGTATCGCCTAGAGCACAGTCTGATTCAGAACGGTTTGCCGGAAGCTGTTAGCAGACTGGCTGTGTATCAAAAAGTAGTCGAGACTTTTGGCTCGCAGGTGTTACCCGCTATTGAGTCGCGGGCCTTGGTTAAAGGGCGTGATTTGGAGGCGATCGCCCAACAAATTAGTCAATTGCTCGTCAACCCAGCCACTGCCAGAGTCGAATTAGACGGCATCTTTCAGCCCATTTTTCAAACCTACCGACAGATTATTGCCCTCGCCCCCGAGGCCCTCTCACAAAGCTTGTATGGTGACCAGCAGTTGCCCTATCATCTGGCGCTGTATGTCACGTTTTGGGAGGTGCTAAAGCCTGCGATCGCCGATCTCAATCGAATGACGCAGCGCCATCTCGACTTTTTCTACAAACAGGTGCTGCGCCTGCAACAACAGCCCGCTGTGCCCGATAAAGCCCACATCGTTTTTGAGCTAGAAAAGCTTCAGCAGGCCCATTTAGTTGAGCGTCAAAGTCAACTGAGCGCAGGCGCTGACGCCACCGGCGTAGATTTGATCTATACGCTAGATGAAGAGATTTTGGTGAATACGGCCCAAGTGGCCGAGCTAAAAGGGCTCTTTGTCAATCGGGCCGCAGATTCGAGCATTTTGGGCATACATGCCTCGCCAGTCGCGAACTCTTTTGATGGCACTGGCGGTGACTTTCCCAAAGATCGCGCCCTCACGGCTTGGTTGCCCTTTGGCGATGAGAATCGACCGACCGTAGCGATAGGGCTGGCGATCGCGAACGATATTTTTCTGTTGAAGGAGGGCGATCGCAATCTCACCTTCACCTTTAGCCTTACCGGGCCACCTCAGCAAGCGCCCATCACAGACCTGACAGGAGAGAACATCCCCGCGCTACAGGTTGAATTGAGTGGTGAAACAGATTGGATTCGCGGCACGATTCAGCAACTCTCTTTGACCCCAGCGACCCAGCAGGCAAACAACACCGAGTACACGCTCACCCTGACGGTAAACCTACCCATCGCGACCGAGGCTGTGGTTCCTTACCACAGCGATCTGCCGGGCGGCACGTTAACAACCCACCAACCGGTTGCCCGACTGGTTTTGCATCCGCAGCCAACGTCCGCTAGTGAGTTGGTAACAGACTTGGCGGCGAATCCCGTCACGACAGGCCTAACGACAGGCCCAACGGCGGTAGACAGACTATATCAACAGTTGTATCAGGCGCAGCTAACCGCGCTCACAATTACGACCACCGTCACTGGGGTGCGATCGCTCTTACTCCAAAACGATTTGGCCGTTTTAGAAGCCGCCCAGCCTTTTGCACCCTTTGGCCCCCAGCCTAAAGCGGGCGCAAATTTTTACATCGGTAGCCAAGAAGCTTTTCAAAAATCACTCACTGCCCTCAAACTCTCTTTTGACATGGAAACGGCCATTCCTGCCGATTGGGTTGCGTATTATGCAGGCTATGAGGTAGACGAAGGTTTCCATCCAGGTATAACAACTGTTCAAGCTTTAAAGGATCGTCAATGGCAACCTACAGATGGCTTTACAAAAGACCTGTTTTCTCCGTCGTCTCAAGCAGATGCGGCGTTTGATCACACGTTTGATCACAGTATTGTTCTGAGCCTTAGCGAAATTTCTGCTTTAAAGCTCAATAGCCACGTTCAGCAGCCTGAGAATACTGCGCCTATGGAGCCCTGGAGTTATAAAAGTCAGTACGGTTTTTTGCGATTTCAGCTAACCGGTGACGATTTTCGCCATGCCGCCTATCCTCAGACGCTGACCCGTCAGGTATTGGCGATCGCAACAGATCCAACCGCCAGTAAAACACTGCCCAAAGAGCCATACACCCCAGTCATTAAAGCACTCCAGCTCGACTACACCGCGAAGAGTGATCAAACTAGCTGCCAATTCTTCCATCTGCATCCCTTCGATGGTGTGAATGCTTTACCCAAAGCGGCAACCGTTGCTTTACTGCCGCAATTCGAGTACGAAGAATCCTTAATCGAAGCTGACCAAAAACAAATCGAAGGCCAGTTACTCATTGGCTTTCAAAATCTCGAACCGTTAACGACACTCTCTTTGTTATTTCAAGTCGTCTCAGAAACCGCCGATACCGACCTAGCCAGAACCCCCGTGAGCTGGCACTACCTGATTGACAACACTTGGCACCCCTTTGAAGACCATCAAATTTTGCAAGATCAATCCAACGGCCTAATCCAGTCTGGCATAGTCAAGCTGGCCATTCCTGCCAACATTCGCCGCCTTCACACGACGCTGCTAAACCCCGACCTGCACTGGATTCGAGCCAGCGTGAACGCCCGCAGTCGCGCGATCGGCCATATTCTTAGCATTCAAACCCAGGCCGCCAAAGTCACCTTTGTAGAAGCGGAAACGGGTAACGATCCGCGCCATCTTGCCCAGCCGCTACCGGCTAAAAGCATCGCTGATTTTGTCGATCCGCCGCCAGAAATCAAACAAATTCAGCAGCCCTATCCCTCCTTTGGAGGCCAAACCCAAGAGACATCCACCCACTTTTACACCCGCATCAGCGAGCATCTGCGTCACAAAGGCCGCGCCGTCAACATCTTCGACTATGAGCATCTGGTACTCAACCAGTTCCCAGACATCTACAAGGTTCGCTGCATTAACCACGGCCAGCTAAATGAGGCGGCGCTGCTGCGAGAAGTTTCCCCCGGCTATGTCACTCTAGCCGTCATTCCCAGCCTAGCTGGCCTGCCCAGCTTCAACAATCTCAAGCCAAAAGTGAACATTAATCGCCTAGCCGACATTGAAAGATATCTTCAGGCGCAGAGTTCGCCTTGGGCAGGTATTCAAGTGGTCAATCCGCAGTACGAAGAAATTAGGGTCAGCTTTCAGGTAATGTTGCAGGCTGACTATTTTGCTAATGCTGCCTTTTACCGGCGCAAATTAGAACGAGACATCATCAGCTATTTGTCGCCCTGGACGGTCGATAGCGAAGCTGAAATTCACTTTGGCGGTGAGATCTATCGGTCTTCTATTTTAAAGTTTGTGGAGGATCAGCCCTATGTTGACTACGTGCTTGAGTTTCAGCTTTTTCAGGCAGCAGATTCACGCCCTCGCGTGCGAGTGGCTGCACCGACGGCCCATTCCATCTTGGTATCAGCGCCTTTTTCTGATGACGTCATGGCTAACGGCCCCAGCGCTGGCAGTAACACCGTAGGACATCACATCACGCTGCTTGACCCCAAAGATAAGCTCCCGATCATCCCATCCGCAGAACAGCAAAAAAACCGAAATACATTAGGCTACAGCCCCTTATCTAGACTGACGTTAGGTGAATAACCCGTGCTCCAATCCAACCGCCAAAAGCTTAAAGATCTCTTTCATAACAAAAGTCAGCTATCGGCAACCCATTTTGCTGAGCTAATTGACGCCGCATTGGTTCGCCAGGATGATAAATTCCACGGCCTTTGGCGAGCGGGGCAGGTCTACCGAACCGGGGATGTGGTGGTCTATCAGCGTCAGCTCTGGGAGATGGTGGGCGAGACGGAAATTTGCGCCAAATCGAATGAAATGCCTTCGGAGAAGCAGCCTAATAGCTGGAAGTCGTTTACGGATGATGATGATTGGGCGGTGCTGGCTGATGAAGGGGTGATGTGGGCCAAGATATTCGATAAAGTAGGCATTGGCGTAGGCTTTGACGAAAACGACCTGCCCAAGGCCCGGTTGGATATTCGTAAGGAGACTGGCCGCTGGCTGCTGTTTCCAGAAGCCGCGAGCCGCACACAGCAGACGTTTTTACACTATGCATTCGACGCCGAACAAACTGCCGAACAAACTGCCGAACAAGCCCCTCCACAAACCAGCGCCCTCATCACCGATCTCTCCCTGTCGGCAGCGACTTGGTGGAGCAATGCTACCGAGGGCTTTGCCTTTCGCCATCGCCATACCCAGCTAGATGAGCCTGCCGCTCTTCAAAGCACCGCCATGGAGGGTGAGATGATGCTGTCTATTCACCCACAGCAGGCCCATCCTGACACTGCCGGACTAGGGCTCAACGTGGCTGCGCCTACAGCGCTGATAGAAGCTGTCGATCCACGCAAAGGACACTTTGTTCTACTCCCAGACGTAAAGCCAGATCCGACCCTGGCGCTATTGAATTTGGCCTCTGATGGAAACGCTGCCTATTTTTCTGCGGCGGTCAACCACCAACAGACCGCTTGGACAACCAATGCTGAGACCGGATTTGTGTTTACGCTCAGCGATGCGCCCTTTAATGACGCTGCGATTCCAACGACAGCCGCGAGTCCTAGCCTGCTGCGCATTCGGCAACATTCGCAGGGTATACAGCCCCAGGTGGGCATTGGGGTTGATTGCCCTGAAGCCTGTTTGGATGTGCGCGATCGCAACTTCACCCACATTCAGCTACTGCCCACCGCAAACCTTGGACCCAGCGCAGATCTCCTGACGCTACCGACCATTTCAGTTGTCCAGCAGCCCCCCGAAGAAACCCGCCGCTACTTACACCATGGGCTAGGCGAACAAGTGGCCGGATGGGTAACGAATGCCCCCGACGGCTTTGTCGTTCGTCAACAGCGCGAACAGAAGCGCGAAATTAGAGACTCTTCTCTTCAGACTATCGACCAAGGCCGCACCCACCTGTCCATTCGTGAAGATGGCCGCGTGGGCATTGGCACCGAAACGCCTAACGCCACCCTAGAAATTACCACAGAGGCCCAAGCCGGACGGCTGCTGTTTAGCCCTAGCCCCTACGGCACCTCTGCCGACAGCCCCGCGCTGACCTTGCTTAACCACGCCGCCGCCGCGCTTAAAGACACCCCAGAAGAACAAAATGACATTTACTTTACTCTGGGTACCCAAGCGATTCAAAGTGTTTTTATCACCAATGCGGTAGAGGGCTTTACCTTTAAAGCAGGCGCTAATCCCCAAGCGGTTGGAGCTGGTTGGAATATGCCGAGTGCCGATCGGCCCGATGCTGATCTGTTGGATACCAACGGCGGTCAGCTACTGGTCAACATTTCGCCCGAAGGCAATGGGCGCGTCGGCATCGGCAAAAGGCCCGATGACTACTCGTTAGATGTACAGGGCCTCACTCAGGGGCTGACGTTTTATCAGGCGCACCACGCAGACTGGATGAAAGCGGTTACCCCGCTGGGCCAGACGCTAGAAAAAGTTCAGCAGCTTCAGCCAATTACTTTTGAATGGAATGGGGCCAGTGGCGTTGCAGACGCTGGGGCGCAAATTGGCCTGCGGGCCGAAGACGTGCATAGCATTTTTCCACAGGTGGTAAAAACCAATGGCGATGGCCGTCAGTCCCTGGCCTATCAAAATCTGGTGCCCGTGCTGATTAAAGCGCTGAATGAGCTAACCGAGAAAAACCAAAAGGAGCATGACTTTTTTGAGAAGTACGTTCGCTACTTGAACGACCGGACGACTGTTCTGGCGATTGGGGTACTCGTGAGCTGGATTATGATTGCAATCTTTGAGTATTGGGGAGGATAACAATGGAACCATTTCTGGCAATTTCCAAACAATCACCGAGCTTCCCAGAGTATCTAGATTTTCAAAAGCTCAGAGCGACTGGGATCGATCATTTACAGAAACTCTCTGGCCAAATTTGGACAGACTATAACCTGCACGATCCGGGGGTCACCATTTTAGAGGTGCTGTGCTACGCCGTGACTGACCTGGGCTATCGCAACAGTTTGGAAACCAAAGATCTGCTGGCACGCGATCCCCAGGCGCTGGTGCAGGCAGACGGTACGCCGCAAACAGAAGACAACTTTTTTACGCCAGACGAAATTCTCTCTTGCAATCCGGTGACGGCGCTAGATATTCGCAAGCGCCTGATTGATATTCAGGGCGTTCGCAATGCCTGGATTGAGAAACTGGCTGGGAGTGAACCTGAGATTTATGTGGATCGCGATCGCAATCAGCTCCGATACACCTCTCCAACAGCCGAATCATCCCGCATCGACCCGAAAGATCGTCTTGCAATTAGGGGACTGTACTCAGTGCTGATAGATTTGGCCCCGGTGGTGCGCACCGATGCCTGCGGGCAAAACTACCAGCCCTGGGAATCTGTGATGGCAGAGGTTAATGCCGTTTTGCACAGTCACCGTAATCTGTGCGAGGACATTTACGAAGTGGTGGTGCTCGGCGAAGAAGAGATTGGCCTGAAAACCGATATTGAAATAGCGGCCAATGCCGATGCCGAAACGGTCTTAGCTGAGATTTACATACAGGTACAGCATTTTCTCGCCCCTAGCCTGCGGTTCTACACGCTGCAAGCGCTGTTGGCACAGGGCAAAAGCACCGCCGATATTTTTGCAGGCAGACCCTCTGCTCTCCCCAAGCACGATCCACGCTCGGTGTATGATGAGCGCGATCGCAAAAGCCACGGATTTGTCGATATTGATGAGCTAAAAGCGTACACCCTGCCTACCGTTCTCCATACATCAGATTTATACAAAATTATTTTGAATGTAGACGGGGTGATCGCCATCAAAAACTTGGAAATACTGAGCTGGATAAACGGCATTGCCAAAGCTGACCCCCAGCCCTGGTACCTTCACCTTAGCGAGCATTATCGTCCGGTGCTAGGAGTAGAACACTCTCGGATTAATCTCTTTAAGCAGGGAGTGCGCGTTCCCCTTAATGAGGCCAGTCAAGAGACCATAAAGCGTCGCTACGAACAGCAGAAAATTGTTCGTCTCAAAGCCCAGCGCGATGCCTACGAGCTAGATTTGGCCGTTCCCCAAGGCACCTATTACGATTCGCTGGACGATCACTATTCTATTCATCACGAGTTTCCCCTCACTTACGGGATTGGAGAAGTGGGACTGCCTCAATCGGCGACTCGCAAACGCAAGGCCCAGGCCAAGCAGCTCCAGGAATATCTGTTGTTTTTCGATCAGATATTGGCCAATTATTTAAAGCAGCTCTCACAGGTACGCACCCTATTTTCTTGGGACAAAGACCAATGGCATCGCCAAAACGGACAGCAGCATACCTATGTATCCCCAGCCAAACCCTTGGACTTTCCGGGCTTTGAAGAGACTGTTCAACAAGCTGCTAGCTACCCAGCGTTTCTTCAGGACATTTTAGAAGATCCGCTGACTGCCGATGCCCGCCGTCATAAGCTGTTAGACCATTTGCTGGCGCGATTTGCTGAAAACTTTACCGACTATGTTTTGGTGAACTATCAGCTAACCGGAAACGCGGCAGATCCCCAAAGACTTCAGGACAAGGCAGATTTTCTTAAGCAGTATCCGATTGTCAGTCGCGATCGCTTCCGTGCCCTCAACTATACCCAGCTTCCTCAGGGCAGCCGCAGAAACATCTCTGGTTTTCAACAGCGGCTAGAGCGCCTGTTAGGCATTGCCAGCCAGCCGGACGCGAGTGCAGATGACGAACGGTTTTATCTGATAGAGCATGTGCTTTTACGGCCAAGAGTTACATCGCTGATGGACGGCGATGTCCGACAGTCTATGCTGCCTATCAATACCGACTGGAGCTTTACCTATGGCACCGAAAATCCGGCGGCTGTCGATCCCTATTCATTTTGGGTGAGTATTTTATTTCCCTCAACGCCTAAGCGCTATCAAGATCCAACCTTTCGCCAGCTTATAGAGCGTACGGTTCGGATAGAGGCTCCGGCCCATGTGGCGGTAAAAATTGGCTGGTTCAACCCGCAAGACATGGCAGCGATTAAAACAGCTTATAACGCTTGGGCTTGTCAGCTCGCATTTCAGTCCAACAGTGGCCAGTCATCGTATTGTCTTACCCGTAGCCTTAATGACTTGGTGGCACTGCTCTCCAGGCTGAGAAGCGAATATCCCGCAGCCGTGTTAGCCAGCGCGGCAGGTGAAATAGACGACAAAGACAACCGCTTTATTCTGGGTCAATCCAGGCTGGGAGGAGAGATATCTGATTAAAGACTTTGCCTGATGGCCGCTGGGTCTTCTCCTCTTTTCTCCTGATATTTTTTTAGCCGTTTGTTTTTGCAGTAGCCGTCCCGTCGATCATTATTTTTCTTTAACCCTATGGCACATCCTACCTCCAGCTCAACAGAAAAGACTAAAAGCGCGTTAGTCACACAGGGGTTGCCTGTCTTTTTTCAAAATCAAACGCTGACGGACGAAGATCTCAATAGAATTGTCAAAAATCTGATAGAACAACAGCTTGATCGTGCTTCGCTGATTGGGGTTGGCATCTTTAACGGTCTGAGTGTCGCTAGCCACTATTCAGCCGAGACAGCCGCCCCAGGGGTAGCCGCAGAGACCGTCACAGAGACAGTCACCGCAACTCCGCCAACCCGCGCCACCATTGTCGTATCAGCCGGAACGTTTGTCACAGATGATGGTTATTACTTGGCACTCGATCAAGGCGCTGTGCTGACTCACTATCAGCGAGTAGAAAACAAATTCAACAAACCGGTGATTGAGCTATTCGATATAGATGGCCCCAACCGCAGAGCCCTTGATCGCGATCTTGACGGTGCCCTGAGAGCAAAGGCCGCATTTGAAGCAAGTTTGGCAGAGCAAATGCTCGTTCTGCGGGTAGAGCCAAGGGTGCGATCGCGCCGCGCCCTGCTAACCTATGATGTCATTGGCGAAAAAGAGGAAGTGGTAATTCGCTTCTTTTTGGTGCCCAAGCCCGTGACCGATGAGCCGTTCTTTTTAAACCCAACGTCTGATTCAAACGAGCTGCCCAAAGATAGCTTCACGGTTTTAAAGCAGCAGCGATCGCGCCATCACTTTCTGAGTCAGGCCTCACCTGCCCCTCAACTCCATCGCTTTGGCTACGTAGCCGAAGCGCCTGCTTCTATCAGCGTAAAGGCGCTTACCAGCTACACAGCGGTTCGACAAAACTATCAGCAGATCTGTGAAAGGGCGATCGCTACCCTTGGCCCCGCGCTAGACCAGGTAGGCACCCTTGCCACCACCTTCCCAAAATTAGCGCAGGCGATCGCGCAGCTAGACTCACAACCAACTCTAGATGCGCCTTTTGCGGGCATTACAGAACGCTTGAGCCAGCAGCTAACCGAAGAGGTGGCGACCTCTACAGATGCAACCAAACCGCTGGCGCTGCAATATTTTTACGACTATTTAGCAACCCTGATTGCGGCTTACCATGAACTCACCGAAGGCATTACCGAGATTAGCGATTATTTAGTAGAGGTGACTCAGCAGGACTTTTTAATGCTTGGCCCAGTGCTTGCCAGCGAGCAAGCCGACCTGTCTGCCGCCGAGCTTGCCGCTAACCGCAGCCAGTTTTCCCCCACGGTTCAAACACCGTCTACGACTCGCCATCTGGCACGAGCGGCCAGTCTATATCTGAGGTTGATACACCTCTGTGAGGCGGATAGCTTTGTGCTAACACCGACCGCGCCAGACATTTTACTAACGCCTGGGGGCGATCGCACCGCACCTCTTAGCCAGCAGGCCATTCCCTACTATCTAGACTATGAAAAGATCTCTCCCTACTGGAGTTATGAGGCTGCTTATACCGGTCGTACGGCGTCTTTACCGGCCTATCATAATAGGCCATCAGAGCGCCTGCTGACAGCATCGACTGCCAGTGAGTTTTATCGTATTGAAGGGCATTTAGAGAAAAGTAGCCAGACGGTATTACAAGAGATTTTGGGGATGCGCGATCGCTACAATCTAGCTTTTGATATAGTTTTTCTCAAGCTAGAAGCCGAACTCACAACAACCTCAGAATTACCGATTCTCCCTGGCAAAAACGATCATCTCTTCCACAACTTTGCGCAACAATATCCGGGCATAGCGCCACTTGGCGGCGTTCATCAGGGCGGCACTTTTGTGCTGGTGTATGTAGAAACCTCAGACGCAGACACTAGCGCAGAAGACGATTTAATTGTTGCCGACTTTGCCCTACCCTACGCCATTGGGCCAAACGCCTTAAGCCTACAGCCCCCATCATCTTTTACCCTATCGTTTGAAGCGGGGGTAAGTGGCCCATTTCAAAATACCGACCATGCGCAATACAAAATCAGCCTGCGGCCCAAGGGCGGCACCCTCACTGGCCCAGGTCTAGTTGAAGCGGCGGGCGAAATATATTTTCAGCCTAGCCAGATCCTGACAGAAACTATCTCTCCTAAGCAGGTTGATATTATTGGGCGGTGGGAAAACCACGTCAAAACGCTGTCGGTTACTGTCTCTAAACTAGCCGCAGAACCAGCAGAACTCATCCTGTCTATGGCTACAACCGAATTCTACAAAGCGGATGACACTGAGTACCCCATCACCATCTCTGAGGGCGGAACCGTCAGCGGTAGAGGCGTCAGAGAACGAAGCAATGGCGGCTATGTTTTCCAGCCTAGCCGCTTGCAAAACGATCTCAATGAGCGGGTCAATGTGTTAATTATCGGTCAGTTAGAAAACCAGATTAAAACCGTTTCTGTGACCGTCTCTGAGCGGCCTTCAGCCGAGTTTAGGCTCGGTGATCTGGTCAGCGGCACTGTGCCAGACAATCTTAACATCACCCTTAAAAGAGATCGGTTTCCGCTCACCCTCACACCCAAAGTACCGGGTGGAGATTTTTCGGTGAGTGATGCAGAAGGCAATTTGCAAATCG